>CALEZK010000049.1 GCA_937928585.1 uncultured bacterium
AACGGTAAACCAAGCGATCCGGGAGTATCCGCAACGTGCCGAAGAAAATAGAGCTGTACGACACCACGCTCCGAGACGGGGCGCAGGGCCGTCAAATCAAGTTCTCCTCAGAAGACCAGCTCCGCGTCGTGCGCGCGCTTGACGATTTCGGTATTGCGTATATTGAGGGCGGACAACCAGGCTCGAACCCCAAAGCGGCGGAACTCTTCGAACGCGCGAAAGACATGAACCTTAAGCACGCGAAGATGGCGGCATTTGGAAGCACGCGCCATCCAAAATCCGCTGTGGAAGATGATGCCAACATCAAGGCGCTCCTGGCAGCGGGAACGGAAGTCGTGACCATCTTCGCCAAGTCCTCACCAATGCATGCGAAAGAAATCTTGCGCGTGTCGCTGGATGAAAACCTGAAACTCACGGGGGAATCCGTTGCGTATCTAAAAGCCCAGGGCAAGCGCGTCTTCCTCGATGGCGAGCATTTTTTCGACGCCTTCTTCAACGAAGATCAAGAATATGCCCTGGCGGTGCTCGACGTATCGTGGCGCAACGGCGCGGAAGTGTTGATCCTCTGCGACACCAACGGAGGAAGACTTCCCTCCGAAATTGCACATGCAACGCGCACCGTGATCGAACGTCTGCCTAAAGCGCCGGTCGGCATCCACGCGCACAACGATGCCGGCTGCGGAGTCGCCAACAGTATAGCCGCAATTGAAGCAGGCGCGGTGCACATTCAGGGAACGATCAACGGATATGGCGAGCGCACGGGCAACGCAAACCTGACGACAATCATTCCGACCGTGCAACTCAAGATGGGCACGAGACTCGTCAGCGACAAGCAGCTTGGAAAACTCACGCACCTGTCACATCTCGTCGCAGAACTCGCAAACATGAACCCGCGTGATTCCGATCCGTATGTTGGAAGAGACGCGTTCACGCACAAAGGCGGCATGCACGCGGACGCGGTAAACAAGCTAAAGTCGAGTTACGAACACATCGTGCCCGAGGTTGTCGGCAATCGCACGCACATTGCGGTAAGCGAAGTGGCGGGGCGATCCAGCCTCTTGCAGAAAGCGGCAGACTTTGGCATTTCACTTGACCGCGATGCGCCCGAAACGAAAGCAGTCCTAAAACGCGTCAAGGACATGGAGAGCGAAGGGTACGAGTTTGAGGGAGCGGACGCGTCGCTTGAATTGCTTATGCATCGCGCGAAAGGGAACGCCAGGAAGTTCTTCACGTTGCTTGGGTATCGCGTCAGTGTAGAGACAGCCGGCGACCAGAATGGATCCCTGTCGGAGGCAACGGTAAAGGTGGAGCTTCCGAACGGTGCGCGCATGCACACGGCCGCGGAAGGCCAGGGTCCGGTAGATGCGATCAATAACGCGCTGCGCAAGGCCCTGGAAGGTGAATACCCCGAGCTGAAGAAAGTACACCTCGAGGATTATAAAGTCAGAATTCTCGATGGCCAGGCGGCAACCAGTGCGAAGACACGGGTATTCATCGAATCCACCGATGGCGACACCGAATGGGACACTGTGGGCGTATCCGAGAACATCATTACCGCATCGGTACACGCGCTTGTCGACAGCATCGACTACAAGCTCTATCGAACGCGCACGAGCACCCGCAAGTCGACCGATCGCAAATCGAAACGGAAAAAACCCGCGCGACGATAGGGTCGCTGCTGCGCACGCATGTTGAAGTTGTGTTGCTTTTCGGGTGATAGTTCCACGCATGAAGCGACAAGGCCCCGTTACAGCAAGAGCGCCGGAACGCTATCCGTTCAAGGTTAAGAAGAGCGAGATCCAGGGAATCGGCGTATTCACCCTTGCAAACCTGCCACGCCGCCGCAAGATCGGGGAGATCACCGGAGAACTTGTTCGATTACCGCAGGCGCGCAAAGCGATCGAGCACACGGAGCGGATTTATCTCGTCGAGTTGACCAATCGATTGGCGCTCGACTGTTCGCGCGGCAACAGTCTTGCGTGCGTCAACCACAGTTGCGCGCCGAATTGTTATCTGCGAATCATAAACACCCGGGTCGAGATGTATACCCTGCGCGAGATTAAGGCCGGCACGGAGCTGACCATCGACTATGGTGTTAC
>CALEZK010000050.1 GCA_937928585.1 uncultured bacterium
GCGCGATACTCAGCCACCTCACCCGCCTTGGCATTGTGGTTCAAGACGACGGCGGGTTACTGTTTGGTATGGCCCTGCTCGTATTTGCGGGCAGTGCACTCGTCCTGCTGATCCGGCGCGACTCGCTGCCGGTGGTGGGCGGCAAATGGTAACCATGCACAATTCACGTAGCGGGAGGACAGGGAGTATGGCGATTCGGCTGAACACGCATGACGAGTGGCTGGAGGCCGATGGGCTCGGTGGCTATGCGTCAGGAACGGTTAGCGGTATTCGCACAAGGAGGTATCACGCCCTGTTGCTCAGTGCCGTGACACCGCCCACAGGCCGATATGTTCTGGTCAACGGGCTTGACGCCTGGGTCACTACGCCAAAGGGAAACTACGCGTTGACATCGCAAGTGTATGAACCCGGTGTCGTATCGCCGCAAGGCTGGGAGAACATCGAAGGCTTCACGCACGAACCCTGGCCGAAATGGCGATACAAACTGCCTGATGGCACCGAGGTCGAACACGAGTTGTTCGTTCCGCATGGTGCATCCGCGGTCGTGTTAACGTGGCGCATTCACGGTGACGCCACGGGTTGCGCGCTTTCCGTCAGGCCATTCCTGTCCGTGCGCGATTATCACAGCACCCACCACGAATCCGCGGGATATCGCAGCGATCCCGTGCTGGCCGGCGGAAAAGTCACGTGGCGTCCCTATAAAGAATTGCCGGCGGTCCACGCCCTGGGCGATGGCGAATACATTCACGAGCCGCAGTGGTATCGCAATTTCATCTACGAGGAAGAGCGCGCGCGCGGGCTCGATTACACCGAAGATCTGGCATCTCCCGGCACGTTCCGATGGGAACTCGCCACGCAGCGTAGCGCATCACTCATCTTTACTGCCGACGGTCACGACAACATCCTCGGCGCGCCAAATGACTCCGTAGCGGCGGTATCGGAAAGATTGCGCCAGGCGGAGCAGTCGCGCCGCGCGAAGTTCTCGCATCCCCTTCACAAAGCAGCCGACGCCTATATCGTCAAGCGCGGTTCAGGCAAGACCATCGTGGCGGGATATCCCTGGTTTACGGATTGGGGCCGTGACACGTTCATTGCGCTGCGCGGTCTATGCCTGTCCACCGGCCGATTGGAAGAAGCCCGCAACATTTTGCTCGAATGGTCCGGCGCGGTTTCCGAAGGCATGCTGCCCAATTATTTTACCGACAGTGGCGCTGCGCCCGAGTACAACACCGTCGATGCGTCGCTCTGGTACATCATCGCAGTGCACGACTTCCTGCAACGCGTCGGTGGTAAAGGTGCAAACGGTGATCTCGCCAGAATGAGGGACGCCATCGACGCGATACTTGCCGGCCACCTCCGCGGCACGCGCTACGGAATTCGTATGGATGAAGACGGCTTGCTTGCCGCGGGCGAGCCCGGCGTGCAACTTACCTGGATGGATGCAAAAGTCGGCGATTGGGTCGTTACGCCGCGAACTGGAAAACCAGTGGAAATCCAGGCGCTATGGATCAACGCGCTCAGAATTGGCAGTCACTTTTCCGACGCCTGGGATTCCCACTACCAGCGCGCGTCAACTTCGTTCTCGTCGCGCTTTTGGAATGAAGCCGCCGGGTGTCTTTACGACGTAGTCGATTGCGATCACCGCGCAGGCGCGGTTGATCCCACGTTTCGTCCCAATCAGATTCTCGCAGTGGGAGGCTTGCCTTTTCCGCTGTTGGAAGGTGAACGCGCGCGCCGTATCGTCGACGCAGTGGAATCGCGCTTGTTGACGCCGGTTGGCTTGCGCTCCCTCGCGCCAGGCGAGGCAGGCTATCGCGGCAGATACGAAGGCGGCGTTGCCGATCGCGACGGCGCCTACCACCAGGGCACCGTGTGGCCGTGGTTGCTCGGGCCTTTTGTGGACGCTTGGATCCGCGTTCGCGGCGGCACGCCGGAAGCGAAGCAGGAAGCGCGCAAGCGGTTTCTTTCCCCGCTTCTTGAGCATCTTAATCACGCGGGCCTTGGGCACTTGAGCGAAATCGCGGACGGAGATGCGCCGCATACACCCCGAGGATGTCCATTCCAGGCATGGTCCGTGGGTGAAGCGCTCAGGATTCACCATGACTTCCTGGACAGTAACTAACGTAGCAACCCCGTATTTGGAGATTGATGAAATGAGAAGGTTGTTGAAGAGCCGTTTTTCTCTCGTACTCGCAGCATTCGTGGTCTTAAACGCAGCGTTCTCGTTGTACGCGCAAGCCGCCGCCCCTGCCGACTTCACGTTGACGGAGGCAGGCGAAGCAAAGACGTTTACGTTGTCCAGCGCAAAGGGGAAATATGTCGCGCTGCACTTTCTGCTCAAGACAGAGTGCCCTTTGTGCCAGATGCACACCGCCAGTTTCGCCGCGATCGCGCGTGACGCCGCTGATGTAGTCCATATCTTTATCAAGCCGGATACGGAAGAAGAGATTGCCAAGTGGTCGGCGAATCTTCCAGAGGAAGCCAAGGCAAAATCACCGGCAATCTACCGCGATCCGGATGCGCAATTGGCGAAGGCATTCAACATTCCGGATGGGTACGCTTTCCACGGCGAATCCGTTCACTACCCCGCGCTGATACTACTCGATCCCAGTGGCAAGGAAGTTTTTCGATACATTGGCAAGAGTAACCAGGACCGGTTTACCGTCAAGCAATTCACAGCCAAAATGTTCGAGTTGCGGAACGCCAAGGCCTTCAAACAGTTCAATGTTCGCAAAGACGGTGTCGCCCTTGATGGGTATGATCCCGTATCGTACTTTAGCGGCGAGCCCACCGAAGGAAAGAAAGAGATCTTCGTGGATCTGGTCGGCGTTAAGTACTATTTCGCCGATACGAATCACCGCGATGCATTCTCGGCGAATCCCGAAAAGTATCTGCCTGCCTACGGGGGGTGGTGCGCGACTGCAATGGCCGAGGGCAAGAAAGTCGAGATAGACCCGCTGAATTACAAAGTCACCGACGGCCGCCTGTTTCTGTTCTTCAGAAACCTGTTCTCTAACGCCATTACCGATTGGAAGAAGGACGAACCGGCAAACACACTTGCCGCGGACAAGCAATGGATCGCGATCATCGGCAACTGATCGAGCCAGAGCAGAGCGACCGCGTCGCCTTGCGACGCGGCCGCTCCATCTTTTTGTCCGAACCGCAACTCCCTGCCGGGTGGCTTCGTCGCACGGCAGGTCCGGGACTGACGCCAATCCTTGAATCTTGATGCGCACATGCGCTTAATTTGACAACTGAATGAAATGCAGCGGGAAAAGGAGTCTCCGGAAGCCCTTGTCTCCACTCGTTACACTTCGAATCAAAACTTCAAACCTTGACGACGTTCGAAATGCGGGCTATTGTGCCGCAGGGGCATTCCCGGTAAGCTGGTGTCTGTGGGAAGGGAGCCGCGCCCACGCGCGGCATCACAATCGGGGAGATTCGCGTCATGGTTCGTCAACGGGCTTGCTTTGCCGGGTTCTTGCTCTTGTTTCTTGCGCTTGCCGCACCGGCATTCGCCGAAGTAAAGGTTTCAGTCACCATCACGGGCACAATTGAAGAGCTCATCCCGGTACTCCAAAAACTTCAGGAACTTGGCATTGGCGGCGCGCCCGCCGTGGACGTCCCGCTCAAGCTGAATGTACACAGCGTCATGACGGAAGCGGGTGCGCCCGCGGATGCACCTGCGCCACTTGCCATCGGGCCAGTCACCGTGGAGCCGGCGGCAGCGAAGGCTGGCGATAGCGTGTTGATCTCCGCAGCGGTTCAAGATCAGGGCCGCGCAGTGGATACGGTGGCCGCAGCCATTGGAGAATTACGGATCGACCTTTTTGACAACGGCACCGAGGGCGATCTAACCGCGGGCGACGGCATTTGGTCGCGACAGATTGCACTTCCTGCGACCCTGGCGGCGGGCGATGCCCCTGTCAGCGTAAGTGCGTACAACGCAAGCGGCGAAGCGGTTACCGTTCCCGACGCCACCGGAAACCCAGTACCGTTGACGGCGGAGGGTAAAGTCTCGATCGCCACCCCGTAGGCCATCCAAGAGACGTTTTGACTCCCCGGTGGTAGACTTCGCGGGAATCCCATCGGATGACGAAGGGAAGTTGCTGCATGGTAGTACCACGAAGTCTCGCGTTGGCCGCTCTGCTGTTTTTCGTTGCCGTTCGCAGCCTGCACGCCGCGGATGGCAACGAACTCATCGGCATCGGCGCGATTCAGAAAGGTACTGCTGGTGCCGGTGTCGCCCTGCCCCAGGATGCAACCTGGACGCTGCTGAATCCCGCCGGCATCATCGCGCTCGAAAAACGCCTCGATATCTCCGGCGAGATTCTCGATCTATACCGAGGGTCCGAGCCTGACGGGCTTCCCATCGTGGTCAATCCCACCGCACGTGAGCTCGCCGACCACGGCGCTATCTTCGTCCCATCGGTCGGCATGATCTGGCCCCTTGAGCACGGCACCCTCGGGTTTGGAATGTTCGGATGCCAGGGCAACAATGCCGATTACGACCGTTCCCGCACTACGTGGCCGTTTTCCCGCGGAAACGATCGGCGCTCCGAGCTGCAGGTGGCCCGCCTGCCGATTTCCTACGCGTATCAGTTCGACAACGGCTGGACGGTCGGGGCGACCGTCATGCCCGTAATCACCACGTTTCGCACCGACTCGCTTACGTTGAATCTGCGCCCCACCGAAGGAAACTACAAACGCGAACTTGGTTTTGGCATCGGCGTCCAACTCGGGATTTACAAAGAGTGGGAGCACTTCAATGTCGGGGCAGTCTGGCGCTCCCGGCAATTTGTCGAGCAATACGAACACTACGAGGATGTCATCAAGTGGAACCTTGACCTTCCCGAAGTCATCCAGGCCGGTGTCGCGTGGAAGCCAAACGAAAAACTTCAGGTGCTGCTGGACTACAAGTTTCAAAAGTGGAGCGCGATAAAACAATTCAGCGAAGAAACCATTCGCGGAGGGCTGGGCTGGAACGATCAACATTTCGTCAAGGCGGGCATCGTATACCAACTTAATGATAACTGGATCCTGCGTTCCGGTTACTCGCGCGGCAATCCCGCCGTAGACGAAGCGCACATCTTCGCGAACGCGCTCACGCCCGCCATCGCCGAAGACCACTTTACGCTCGGTTTCTCGCGCAAACTCACCGAACGCTCCGAAGTGCACTTCGCATGGACCCATACGTTCGAGGAAAGCCGGCGTGACGATGGATCCGGCGACATCTTCTCAAAAATCGGCCGCGGCACACAGGTCCAGTACGAAGAAGACGCCTACACTTTCCAATACACGTTCCGCTTCTAATCCGAAAACGCCACGCCGATGATGGAGGCCAAATCTGAATCTTGAGCGTAAATTTGTTAAAATCCCTGGTTCCTGTTAAGAAAGGAATTTCATGTCGAACGAGGGCGCGCCAAGTGTATTGCTGGTCGATCAGGATCCAGCGATCGTGCGCGAAATCGTCTCTTTTCTCGACGAGCGCGGCTATGCCGTCGAGCAGGTCGATGACGGCGAAAAAGCTTACAATCTACTCGATGATCGACCCTTCGATGTCCTCATCACAGAATTAAACGCGCACCGAATCAACGGCATGCGACTGATGGCCGTTGCGAAAGATCGCAATCCGGAGGTGTGCGTTATCCTCATCACGCGGGAACCGGACATTGCGCATGCAACCGAAGCCATGCGACAGGGCGCACTCGACTTCCAGACCAAGCCGCTCAATCTCGGGAAGTTGGAGGCGGTTATCCAACTTGGACTCGGACGCCAAAGACTCGTGCTCGAGCAACACGAACTGCGCCGCAGGCTCGACGAGCAGTACGGCCTGGGAAGCCTGGTTGGAAAATCTCGCGGCATGGTGAAGGTTTACGAGGCCGTTCGGCAGATCGCGCCAACCCGCGCGACCGTCCTAATCGAAGGAGAGACCGGAACCGGAAAGGACCTCGTTGCGCAGGCCATCCATACCAACAGCCCCCGCCGCGATGCGTCATTTGTAAAATTAAACTGCGCAAGCATTCCCGAAGCCCTTGTCGAGAGCGAGTTGTTCGGCCATGTTGCCGGCGCCTTCACCGGCGCGACACACGCGCGCAAAGGACGCTTCGAGCTGGCGGACAAGGGCACGCTCTTTCTTGACGAAGTCGGTGAACTGTCGCCCGCCCTTCAAGCGAAACTCCTGCGCGTGCTCGAAAACCAGCAGTTTGAACGATTGGGCGATTCACGCACCATCACGGTTGACGTCCGCCTTATTGCGGCAACGAACCGGTCTCTCGAGAAAATGGCTGCAGAAGGTACGTTCCGGGATGATCTCTATTATCGATTGCGTGTAGTTACGATCGGAATGCCCTCGTTGCGACAACGCAGGGAGGATATTCCGCTACTGGTCGATCATTTCGTGCGCGAGGCGTCGCGCGCCAACAACAAACAAATCGAGGGCATCACGCGTAACGCAACCGATGTGCTTATGCGATATGATTGGCCGGGAAACGTCCGCGAGCTCAAGAATATTATCGAAGGCATCGTCATCATGGCGCGCACAGGAAAACTGTTGGACGTGCAGGACATTCCGGAGCATCTTCGGCGCACCACGACTCCGGAAGTGCGCGAAATGCGCATCCCCACCGGTTCCACTATGGGCGAAGTCGAGCGCATCGTGATAGAAGAAACGATGAAGGCCTGCGGCTTTAACAAGGAACGGTGCGCGAAAACGCTTGATATTGGATTGCGCACGCTCTACCGCAAACTGAAGGAATACGACATTCGATGAACGCAAGGTGTCGACGCCATTTCCATGCAACAATCTGAGTTTCAAAAAGCCTTTCGCGTCATGGGGCGCATCACCATCGCCGCGGTCTACTTGCTCATACTCGTGGGCGGTGTTGTGCGGGCCTCTGGCTCCGGAATGGGGTGTCCTGACTGGCCGAAGTGCTTCGGGCAGTGGGTGCCCCCCACCGATGTTTCGCAACTTCCTTCGAACTACCAGGAAATCTACGCGCATCGCGGCTACGCGGATACAGAATTCAACGCGGTAAAAACGTGGATCGAGTATCTGAATCGGTTGCTGGGAGCCGTGATCGGATTGCTCATCTTTGCAACGATGCTGCTGTCAATATCCTTTTGGCGTGCCGATAAACAGGTCTTACTATTCACGATTCTATCTTTCATCCTCGTCGGGTTTAACGGATGGCTGGGCTCGGTAGTCGTCGCGACCAATCTCCGGCCCGTTACCATTACGATTCACATGGTCGCTGCATTGCTCGTCGTCGGCACCTTGATCTATGCGGTCGCAAGATCACGCGCCGATGCCGCCTCCTTTGGAAGCATCCGCCCGTCGAAACTCATTCCATGGCTAATCGCATTGACAATTCTGTTGTCGCTCGCGCAACTGCTACTCGGCACCCAGGTGCGCGAGCACGTTGATGAGTTGGCGAAGCTCATGGGCGAGTCCAGTCGCGCACAGTGGAGCGAGTCATTTGGCAGGACCTTCTATATCCACCGTTCGCTCTCGATCGCAATCTTTCTTGCGAACGCCGCCTTGGCTTTCGTTATCGTGCGAAGGACGCACACGAAAGGTGGTCTCGTTCGATCAGTTTATGCATTGATGGGTTTAATCGGGGCGGAAATCATCGCGGGAATGATTTTGTATTACGGAGGCATGCCGGCCTCGTTCCAACCCGTTCACTTGTTGTTGGGGGCGCTTCTATACGGCGTCCAGTTCTACATCGCCATAGCTTACGGTTTCGCGCGCAATAGCGCCTCAGCCACGGCACCTTGACGAAAAATCACGCCGGTATCGGGATCGAACACGGTAGATGGCGCGCTGGGCGGCAGGGCACCGGCATCAATACACAGGTGCACGCCGGCAAGCTTAATCTCCCCCGGTTTTGTTGCCGATGGCTCACCGCTCCGATTCGCCGAGGTCGACGTAATTGCGCCTCCGAATGCACGACACAGGTCGCGCGCAATCTCGCTTCCGGGAACCCGCACGCAGACGGTTTCTCCGCCGCCGCAGAGTTCGCTTGGGAGGTCCGGATGTTTCCGTAACACAAGACTGAGCGGACCCGGCCAGAACCGCTCCATATAGCGTCGCGCGGTATCCGATATCGCAAGCGAAATCTTTTCAACCTGCGAAACATCTGCGGCGATCAGCAAGACTGGATTTACCTCTGGCCTACCCTTTGCTTCGAACAACGCGCGAATTGCCTCGCGCGAGAACGGATCCACGGCGAGTCCATAGACGGTCTCCGTGGGGTATGCAACGACTTTGCCATCGCGAATGGCGCGCGCGGCAACTGCGATGCCGTCTCGATCAGGCTTCGCAATAATCATGCTGCGCTGGGATCGAGGTGAACGCGAAGTTTGCGAAACGCCTTTGCCCGGTGGCTGATCGCCGCCTTGATCGCGGGCGACAGCACCCCGAATGTTTCCTTATATCCGTCCGGAATGAAGAGCGGGTCGTAGCCAAAGCCATTGGCGCCCGTTATCGCGTGCGCGATGTGCCCTTCCACCGTGCCCGTCTCGATATGCGGCGCGTTTCCAGGAACAACAAGCGCACAACAACAAATGAAGCGCGCGGACCGTAGCGCATCGGGCACGCCCTCGAGCGCGCGGAGCACTTTCTTGTTGTTGTCTTCATCTGTTGCGTTCGGTGCCGCGTATCGGGCCGAAAGCACACCGGGTTCGCCGTGCAACGCATCGATCACAATGCCGCTGTCGTCCGCCACACACGCCACGCCAAACCGTTCGCAATACGCAGAAGCCTTGATGATTGCATTTTTTTCGAAGGTGTCGCCCGTTTCGTCAGGCGCTTCACAGGCGGGAAATTCGTCTAACCCAACGATTCGCCACGGCACGCCCTTCAGAAAATCGCGAATCTCACCGAGCTTGTGCTTGTTGCTTGTCGCGATTAGTAGGGTCTGGGAGGACATGGCTATGAGGCGATGCCAAGCGCCAATCGTTGCAGTTGGAAGAGTTCTCCCGCGCCTTTTTCGCCGAGCGAGAGCATCTGGTCCATCAAATCCCGCGAAAATGCCGCGCCTTCCGCCGAACCCTGCACTTCGACGAAGCGGCCGTCGTCGCAAAGCACCAGGTTCATATCGACGTCCGCGCTGGAATCCTCTGCGTAACAGAGATCAAGCATTGCAACACCACCGACGACGCCAACGCTAACCGCCGCGCATTGGTGCAGGATCGGTGTGGCCGTAATCGTGCCGCGGGAAACCAGCGCGCTTACCGCATCGTGAAGCGCAACGTAGGCGCCGGTGATAGATGCCGTACGCGTGCCGCCATCGGCCTGCAGCACATCGCAATCTATAAGAATTTGGCGCTCACCGAGGCGAGCAAGATCCACGACGCATCGGAGCGAACGTCCGATCAATCGGGAGATCTCCATGGCGCGCCCTTTCTTGACTGAGTCACGGGAAATGCGCTCGTGAGAGGAACCGGGAAGCATCCCGTACTCCGCCGTCACCCAGCCCTTGCCTGTGTCCCTCAAAAACGGCGGTATGCGCTCCTCGACCGTCGCCGTGCACAACACTTTCGTGTCGCCAAAGGTAATGAGCACCGAACCTTCGGCAAATTTCGTGTACTGACGCTCGATAGTTACCGGCCGGAGCGCGTCGTTCGCGCGGCCATCCGGTCGCGTACTTATGGTGTGGCCCCGGCTGCGGGTTGCTCTGAGCCTGTTCCTTCTTCGATTTCCGCTTTCGTGTCGGCCGGCACATCTGACGCCGCGGCAACCTGCGTGATCTTCGTGTCCTTGTGGTACTTCGCAAGGATGTTTTCCCACACAGGGTCTTCCTTGAGAATTTCCACCGCGCGCTTGAGCTGCACGTCTTCCACGGTATCTTCGCCGACTGGATTGCCGGTTACGCTGCCGTGGTTCTGTTGATCCATTTTCGTGGCGTCGGTTTCCCACGACGAAAGCATCTGCTTGAGCAAGCCGCCCCACTCGTCCTGGACGAATGGCACCTCTACGTCCGGCAAAATGCCGTGCTTGTTAATCGTCACTTCAGCCGGCGTGTAGTAGTAGGCGGTCGTCAATCGCAACGCGCTGTTCTGCGGCGAACGCAGTGGAATTATCGTCTGCACGCTGCCCTTGCCGAACGTCTTCGCGCCGAGAATTAGCGCGCGCTTGTGGAACTGCAACGCGCCCGTAACAATCTCGGACGAACTGGCTGTCATCTCGTTTACCAGCAGGATCAGCGGGAAGTCCTGCGGCAACACCGGTTCGCGGTTGGTATACAGCGTCATGTCTTCCGCGGTCGTGCCGTCACTGTTCGGTCGCGCGTTCCGCGTGTAGGTCACCAGCATGTTCTTTTTCAGGAAAAGGCTGGTAACTTCTTCGGACGCCGTCAGCAATCCGCCCGGGTTCCAACGCAGATCCAATACCAGGGCGCGCATGCCTTTGTCCTGCAATTCCTTAAGTTTTTCAGCAAGATCGCGCGCCGTTGTTTGTTTGAAGTCACTTACACGCACATAGCCGATGCCATCGTCCAGCACACGGCTTTCCATCAGGCTCGGCGTTTCCACACGGCCACGCGTAACGGCGATATCTACATATTTGCCCGGCATCCCGTCTTCCTTCGAAGGACGGTACATCTTCAACGTAACTACCGTGCCGCTTTCGCCTCGAATATGGTCTTTCGCGGCGTCAATGTTCATATCCTTGGTGGACTTGCCGTCGATCTCCACGATGATATCGCCTGGCAATACTCCCGACTTCGCGGCAGGCGAACCGGGGATGGGCGTAAACACAACGATGTTCTTCTCTTCGTCAAGCTTAATCTGAATGCCAATACCGTCGAACCGCCCCTCGGTGTCCTCGCGAAGCTCCTGATAGAAACGCGGAGGCACGTAGGAACTGTGATCATCCAGCGCCATCATCATGCCGTTGATCCCGCCCTCGACGACCTTGTCGACATCCGGCTCTTCAACGTAGTGCTTCATAATTTCGGCAAGCACACCACCCAACGGTTCAATCTGCCTGAAAAGGTCCTTTTCGGGCTCTGCGTAGATGCGCGCCCAGAAACCATTGGTTAATAGGACTGCAAGGGCGGCGAGGAAGAAAAAAAGCCCGACGAATTGAGAGCGGACATTGCGCATACGACTGTACCTCCGAGGGAAGTGCGCGAGCCACGAACACAAACGTGACTATAGCAGAGCAGGCAGAAAAAAAGCGAACGATACCGGAGAAACCAGCCAGAATTCAGGGGTATTCCGGTTGGTACTATTCGCAGTTTGCCGGCGGGCTCGCCAAAAAAAGTGCCCGATCCCCAATCGGGACCGGGCACCGCACAAAGACCGTATTGTTAGCGTCCCTAGGCTAAACCGCCTCAGGTTCGGTAATGTAGTCCAGCAAGCCCACAACTTCGTGACGCCCCACGATGGATGCAACGTAGTCGCCGACACGCTTGGACATTTGAAGCTTGCCTTCCGCCATCGCAGCGCCCATTTCCAATGCCGTCTGACTGCCTGCCTTGGCCACGACGACTTTGACCGGTCGATCACAGCAGTTGAACAGCAGTTCCATCACTTTTTCGCCGTGGTGCTCAACTGGGTTTACGCCGAGAAACTCCCGTGGCGTATGGTGATCCCCGGGCACCTTCACATTAGTGGAAGTCAATTCCAGGGCAATGCCGTGTTGCTGTAGAAATGCGTTCACGTCGGACGCTGTCGCGCCGTGCAGCTGCCCCTTAAGCACGAAGTCCTCTACGGTTGTGCCCTTAGCGATCATCAACAGATCTGGGGTTTCCGGTTTGGCAATATTCATACGTAGCGCAAAACCCGCGGCCGTAAGCGTAATCATGGCCGCGAGCGCCCCAAGCCCATAGGCCCAGGCTCTCGCGCGACGGGGTGCTGCTGGCTGCGTGGTCCGCTCCGCAACTGCAGCCATCGTCCGCTGCCACACATCGTCCGGGCACGCGCCGCCACGCGCCAATCGCTCAGATACGACACGTTCGACGGTCATCTCCGCGGCAAGATTGGTCTTTTGTGCGGGCGTCAATGATTGATCGAACTCGTTCGCCTCCGATGCCGATAGTTCGCCGTCGATACTGGCGGTCCAAAGCTTTTCCTGCTGCTCGCTCATTACATCGTCCCTCTTTCGGTCTGCTGATGTGGGGCGCACGATTCCTGACGCGGAACGAGTCTTGGATACGACCGCACAATTCCAGTTTCGACAGCGTAGTCCAACAATTCGTTTCGCAGTTTTGCCCGCCCGCGAGACAGGTGTGTCATCACGGTACCCACAGGCATTTCCAGAATCTCGGCAATCTCCTGATAGGAAAACCGCTCCACCGAGCGAAGCAGTATGCAAGCGCGTTCGGCCGTAGAGAGACGGCGAAACGCGTGTAGTATCTCGTCGCCGCATTGTTCCAGAACCCCGTTCGGATCTTTCAGGACGTCACCGTACCCCGGTTTTTCCTGAAGGGCGACCATTCCGGCTTCCGCAGTTTCCAGGGGTGCCATCGCACGGCCAATCTCGCGGTTTGCCACAAAACACTTGTTGGTAATGATCCGGTAGACCCACGCGCGGAAGTTCGTGCCTGGGGTAAACCGATGGTAGTTTTCCAGAGCGGCTAGAATGGCGGACTGGAAGACGTCTTCCGCGACATTTGAGTCCCACACGGTTCTCAAGACGTACCGGTAGAATTCGTCCCGATAGCGCTCTACTTGCGCCATGAAGTCGCTTGCAGCCTCTCGCGAGATAACCGCGCTCATCGGTCTAACCTGCTCAATCTCAGGCACATAGCCGTGAACCCCATTCGGAGGCCAGCCCTCCGTACGGCACTATATTCACGGGCGCGAAGATTCTATGTCAGGTGCGACGATACTTCGTGACCCGGCCGTCGGGAATCCATTCGCCGCAGTAGAGGTTGCCGTCGTGATCCCAAATCGCGCCGTGTGGCGACGTGAACTTGCCGGGCACGCGTTTCTCTTTTGGTATGTTCGGCCACCCCTCCAACAGATTTGCTCGAGGTGTTTCGCCAATATGGGCGACGAGTTTGTTGTCTTTGTCGAAAATCGTCACACGACCATACAGATCCGGTATCAACAAGTCTGTGCCGCGCTGATCGATGTGGCAGGGAAACAGCAAGTCGTTTGTCACGAAACGCAGATGATTCCCCGCAAGGTCGAAATACTGCAGCCGTACATTCGCGCGATCGGCTACTACGATTTCCGGATTCCCGCCGCGTGTATCAACATAAATACCGTGACAGCAATTCATTTTGCCGGGTTCGGCGCCTTTACCGCCCCAGGAACGAACGTACTCCGCATCCGAATTGTATTGGTGAATGTAACTCTTGCCATAGCCGTCGGCGATGTAGAAATCGCCGTTTGGCGCTATCGCGATATTCGTGGGTACATACTGCGATTCATCTTCGTACAGGTCAGTTTCGCTCGGATATCTCAATTCCCACACCACCTCGCCCTTGAGCGTTGTCTTTACGCAACGATGCTCGCTAGATAGCGCCAGGTACAGATACTCCTCGCTGCCTTCTTTGCTGAGTTGAAGTCCATGCGCTCCGGCGCAGTACTCGGCACCCCATGCCGTGATGAATTTCCCCTCGCCGTCGAACACCACCATCGAGTGACCGCTCGGACTTTGATTGTGAATGTAGATGCGGCCTTGGGAATCTTCCGCCACGCCGTGCGTATTGCCGAATTTGATGGCGTCAGGAAGTTCGCCCCAATTCTCCACGAGCTCATAGGTGTGCTCACCCGCTCCCTGAATGCTACCTGCCGATTCCAACGCTCCTACCTCCGCCCTTTTGGATCTACCGCATATCTGCTGCCCCTGCGCCGAATGGCGGGGCTGCCTGTTCCGGCAAGCTTGCCCCTCACCGGTGCTTGGTCCGAAACGTCTCGCAATTCTAAGTGCTTGTCAGACAAGCTGCAAGGTACGCCTGAGTCCGGGGACTTGACAAACGGAGACTTTAATTCTATAATTCTGGAAATATGGAGATAGTCACATGCCTGATTCTTCAACGACGGAGACCATTGCCCGATATGCGGATATGTTTTCCGCCATGGGCACCGAACCAAGACTACGGATCATGCGCCTTCTGTTGAGTGCGCATCCCGGCGGCATGACCGTCACCGAAGTGAATAGCGAGTTGGGCATCCCCTCCAGCACGCTCTCGCATCACCTCGAGAAACTGCGAAACGAAAGCCTCATTCAGGTGCGGCGCGAAGGCACTTTTCTCTGGTATTCCGCAAACACCGAAACGCTCGCGGAATTACTCTCTTTCCTGTATGCCGAATGTTGCACCCGAAACAAAGCCATAGAGCCCAACGCAATTGTCTGTTGCAAGTGAGGTACTGAGCGCAGTGTCTAGGAATACCGAACGACTCAAGATCCTGTTCCTCTGCACGGGAAACTCGTGCCGCAGTCAGATGGCGGAGGGTTGGGCGCATGCTCTAAGGGACGATGTGCTCGAAGCCTATTCTGCCGGAATCGAAACCCATGGGCTAAACCCAAATGCCGTAAAGGTCATGGCGGAAGCGGGAGTCGATATTTCGAAGCAACATTCAAAAAACGTTCGCGACCTGATGAACGTCAGCTTCGACTACGTGGTGACCGTATGCGGCAACGCAAACGAAACCTGCCCAGTTTTTCCCGGCAAAGCAAAGGTGGTCCACGTGGGATTTGATGATCCGCCGAAATTGGCCGCAGCTGCGAACAATGAAGAAGAAGCTTTAGGGCATTACCGGCGCGTACGCGACGAGATACGACAGTTCATTGAAAGTTTACCGGAACAACTAACGCGTTCAAATTGAAATGAACAACAGGAGAACCAGGATGACGGAAACGATCACACTCGAACAACAGAATGTGCGCGAGAAAGTTCGCGCAGGCTACGCGGCGATAGCGCAGGCCGAACCGAAGTCGCCCGAATCAACATGTTGCGTTGGCTCGTCCTGCTGCACGCCAGATGCGTCGAACGACGCGAACGCGTTGGCAGCATCCATAGGCTATGCGCATGACGACCTCCATGCTATCCCGGAAGGCGCGAACATGGGTCTTTCCTGCGGAAACCCGACCGCCCTTGCAGCCCTTAATCCCGGCGAAGTTGTCGTGGACCTGGGCAGCGGCGGTGGATTCGATGTGTTTATCGCCGGGCGCAAAGTCGGCGCAACAGGGCGCGCAATCGGCGTGGACATGACGCCAGAAATGCTCGGCAAAGCCCGCCGCAACGCAGAAACCTATCGGAAGTCGACGCAACTGGATAACGTCGAATTCCGCCTTGGAGAAATTGAACATCTACCGTTGCCGGATGCCTTCGCGGATGTGGTCATTTCCAACTGCGTCATCAATCTCTCGCCGGACAAGCCGCAGGTCTGGCGCGAAATCGCGCGTGTGTTGAAGCCAGGTGGGCGTGTCGCAGTCAGCGATCTCGCGTTGCGCCAACCCTTGCCCCCTGCGATCGCGAGCATGGTGGAGGCGCTAGTCGGTTGTGTCGCGGGTGCGGCGCTCGTCAGCGAAACAGAGCGCATGGTGCGCGAAGCCGGGCTGCGCGACATCGTGCTTGAAGAAAAGCCGAGCTACGTGGACGCGATGACCACAATCAACGATCCACTGTATCGCACAATCCTGGACGCGCTTCCGGCGGGAAGCAAACCCAGTGACTTTGTAGTGAGCCTGAATGTGAGCGCTGTGAAGTAGCGTTCCGGAAAGTCATATGGACTGCGCCGCCCGCGTGTGACACTTCAAGCTATCCCGCGGGCGGCGCCTTCAACAAACAAAAGGTGATCATTTAGATTATGAGCGACCCTGAACAGACAGCATGCGCCGCATCACAACCCAAGGGGCTTAGCGCATTTGAGCGATACCTCACCCTTTGGGTAGCCCTGTGCATCGCAGTCGGCATTCTGCTGGGAAAATTCGCGCCGGGTGTAGCGCAATATCTCGACAGCTTGTCACTGCACGTGAACGGCGCGCCCGTCGTTTCAATTCCGATCGCCGTCTGCCTCTTCTTCATGATGTATCCAATCATGGTCAAGATCGACTTTGCCAGCGTCATTCGCGCGGGCAAGAGCGGCAAGCCGGTCGTGCTAACCCTGTTTATCAATTGGGCGGTGAAACCTTTCACCATGTACGTCATCGCGTTCTTGTTTCTCGGTGTCCTGTTACGCGGATTTATCGGCGCGGACGCAATTGATGTTGTAAGAATGCCGTTCGGACTCGACTTGCCCATCGGCGCTACCTATGGTGCGGGTACGGTAATCACAAGCGATGGCGTAAAAATGCTTGAAGTACCCTTATGGCGAAGTTACCTGGCGGGCTGCATACTGCTGGGAATCGCGCCGTGCACCGCAATGGTGCTCGTATGGGGATATCTAGCCAGAGGTAACGACGGCCTGACGCTCGTCATGGTCGCGATTAATTCGCTTACCATGCTTGTTTTGTACGGCGTACTGGGCGGATTTCTGCTGGGAGTTGGCAGGCTGCCAGTACCGTGGCAGGCGCTCGTACTTTCCATTGCGATATACGTGGCGCTACCGCTCGTAGCGGGATACCTGAGTCGCAGATGGATCCTTGCCGCGAAGGGGGAAGACTGGTTCAAAGAAAAATTTCTGCACGTGCTGACTCCGATTACCATTATCGCGCTGCTCATCACGCTTGTCTTGCTGTTTTCATTCAAAGGCGAAGTTATCCTTGGAAACCCACTTACAATTGTATGGATAGCGGTCCCTCTGTTCTTGCAGACCTGCCTCATCTTCTTTCTGGGATATGCGCTGGCCCGGTTCTTCCGCTTGAAGTACATAGACGCCGCGCCCGTCGCCATGATTGGCGCGTCCAATCACTTTGAAGTCGCCATTGCCACAGCGGTGATGCTGTTCGGACTTTCGAGCGGCGCGGCTCTCGCTACTGTTGTTGGCGTTCTGATCGAAGTGCCCGTGATGTTGATGCTAGTGCGCTTCTGCGTCGCCACAAAAGATTGGTTCGCCCACGAACCCTAGGGCTGATTTTTCGAGCCGAATAGCCGCCGCTTCTATGGTATATTGCCGCGAGCATTCGGGAGGGTTTTGGGGCCGATGGTTACCGTATTGCGGCAAGAGCTAGTGCGACACCTGCGCGGCACCCGCCTATTCGTTTGGGCCGCGCTGTTTGCCGCGCTGGCATGCGTCGCAACTGGCGGACTCTGGCCGTCACCGGACGCGCATTCCGGCCAGATCGGCGTTGCGTCCCGCTCCATGCTCGAATTGTTGTCCGCGCTGCTAGCCGTGACAGCGATACTGGTTGTTCCTGCGTATGGCGCTGCTGCGATTTCGCTGGAGCGCGAACGCGAAACCTACGACCAATTGCGCCTGACACAACTGAGTCCCTTTGCCATCGTTGCCGGAAAGCTGCTTGGCATTCTCGGGATTTACACACTAATCTGTATTGCGGGTTTGCCCATTGCGGCGACAACCTACTTTCTGTTCGGTATTGATGCGGATGTTCTGGGCCAACTGGGCATCATGGGCTTTGCGGTTGCATTTTCTGGCGCGTGCATCGGACTTCTCTGTTCTTCAATAACCCGCAAGATGATAATCGCGCAAACGCTGACCTTCCTCATCGTGTTTGCAGTCACGACTTCGTCTTCCACTTTGCTTGCAATTTCCACTGCGCCGTTGTCGTCGGTTTTCATGAGTTCGACGCTCTATGACCTCGCCCCGGCGCGGGTATTACAGACTGCGGTGGCGGGATTGCTTTCCGCAACCGAGATTGCTTCCTTTGCCGCGTTGAATATTCTCATTGGTATCTGCGCGGTGGCCGGCGCAGTATTGTTTGTTGCGCTGGATCGGCGTCTCGATGGCGCAATGGATCCTAAGCCAATTAGGCGAATGCTGGGCCCGATGCAACACTTCGCGCATTCCGGCCGCCATCGTCAGATTCCGAACCTTCTCAATCCAATCATGGTGCGTGAAGCGCGTTGGGGCGAACTCATGACCTGGCGGTGGCAGGTTCGACTGTTCGTCATCTCCACCGGAATTCTCGTCGCAGGATTGTTCGCCACAACCACAACATTATCGCCCGGGATTCCTCCACCCGCAACGGTGTGGGTGATGCTTCAAATGGTGCTGGTGCTTTTCCTCGTGCCTGGAATGACCGCGAGCACGATCGTGCAGGAGCGCGCGCAAAAATCGTTCGAGTTTCTGTTGATGACCGGCATGCGGCCGAGCGGCATTTTTCTCGGAAAAGTATTCGGCGTTCTCGCGACGACGCAAGGCATTCTTCTCCCCTGCCTCTTGAGCATGCTGCTTGCACCCATCTTGTATCCGGCACTTGGACTGCGTGATGGCGCGATACTGATCACCGGCTTTTCGTCGCTGCTGGTTTGGATGTTTGTATGCGCCTGCGCAAGCACGTATGCATGCGCCATATTCGAGAGACCCACGGCGGCATTCGCGGGCAGCTATGTCTTGTGCTTTCTGCTCTTCAGTGGCTTTGGCACAGGACTATTCGCGCTTAAATTCTACGGCACGGGCACGGCGTTTCTTTCACCAGTTTTGGGATTCATTGAGAAAGCTGCCGACGCCGGAAAAGACCCGCTTGATCAGTTCAACGGCCCCTGGATGTGGCATATGCTCACGCACGTCGTCGTCGGGCTAATCTTCATTCTGCTCGCGCTTCGTGCGATCGAGCCGTTTGCGGCCTCACGCCGCAGCCGCTGGCAATAACAAGTCAAAACGCGTCCGTGGGCCGCGCTACCGTCGCCCAGGTCAGCACCGTCGCCGGAGTGGCATGCTTGCGTATCTCCAGACGATCACCCTGTTTCAGTTCGATGTAGTCCGGGGCGTTGTCGTACGCCAACACCCCGGGTCCACGCGTGATGACCGCGCGCACCACAGTGGTGTCAGGCACGATAACGTGACTCGTCAGCTCCGTGATGTTCTTGAACGCCAGCCCCAGCCCCGCGTGAAACACCCCGCGTGTAATCTGATTAAAATAGGCGGTGCTCCCGAAAGGCGTGCTCACCACGAATCCGTCCCCGATAATCTCGCTTCCGTTGTCGTAGGGTTCGTTGTCCAGCCAAATCTTGAACCGTACCGCTAGATTGATATGCCCCATGTGCACGTTAAACTCGTTCATCGCCGTGAACTCATGCGAGGCGACTTCAGAACTCGCGCCATATACAGCGCAGCCTATTTTCACGAATTCAGTGCGGGTGAGCTTGCCATTGATCAAGCGCTCTATAACCTGTGCTGCCGGGTGCGGGATGCATCGATTGCCCCGGCGACTATTGCGAATGGGCACCTTCGGAATGCCGGGCCATTTCAGTTCAGAGGATAGCAAGGTGCCGTCTCCGCCGTAGCAAACGACTACGTCCGGAGCCGAATCTACAATCTCGATCTCCGCGTGCCGCTCGACATGCGGGCGGATCGCATCTACTTCGGCCCCATACAATATTGCTCGCATTCACACCATCCGTGAAGAGAAGCGGCGCGATATCAGGTACGTCGCGCCAACCAGGAACATCAGCAACACACTATACGCGAACGCAGCCCCAATTCCGGAACCGCGCCATTCCGAATTGATTTGTACCGCTATCGGGATATTCGCAGGAACCCATAGCAGCACGGATGCCACAAACTCACCGAGTGACGTCGCGAACACGAGCGCGAGACCCGCGCCAACCGCCGGCGCGACCAATGGCAGAACTATCCTGCGAAAACAGTACGCGCGCGAGGCCCCAAGCGTCCGCCCGGCCTCGATTAATGTCGCATCGAAGGGTTCGATCGCGGATGCGCAGAACCGCGTCATCAAAGGCACGTTACGCACAAAGTAAGCCAGCGGAATCAGCCAGACCGTACCCGTCAACGGCAACCAACGGTCATTGAACGCGATGATGAGGTTGATTGCGATAACCGTTCCCGGCAAGGCCCACGGCACCATCACCAGCATGTTCAGCCAACGTCCACCCGGTCTCCGGCGCGCAATGAGATACCCGGCGGGCAGCGCGATAAGTGTCGTCGCGATTGCGGCCAGCAGGCTCATCCAGATCGAGTTCCGGATTGGGCCAAATGCGGAAGGGTTGGTGAAGATTGCGCTGTAATTCTCCAGCGTCCACATCGTGGGAAAAACTTCGGCGTACCACTGCCGGTGATCGATGAACGAAAGCCATAGTATCGTCGCGTGCGGTATGAGCAGCAGCGCCATGGCAATTGTCGCGGCGATGCATGCACCCCACCGGCCTGCCGTGCTTTGAATGGGTTTGCGAACGCCCTTTGCAGCGCCGGATGACGCAGCGCGAGAAGAACGAAACGCCAATACGCCCAGAAGCGAGATCGCCGCAAGCACTACCGTCAAGGTCTGCGCGTGGGCGGTGTTGTGCGCGCTCTGTTCATTGTATATGCGCACGCTCAGCATGGGATAGTCATTGCCGAAGATCAGCGGCGCGCTGAAGGATGCGCCCGATGACATGAATGTGAGCAAGGCAGCGCCCAGTAACGCGGGACGAAGCAGCGGAAGCACTACGCGCGTGAATACGCGCCACCGCGACGCCCCCAGCGTGCGCGCGGCTTCAACCAGCGAAGCGTCCATCGATTCAAGGGACGCTGAAACCATCGCGTAAAACAGCACATAAAAAGAGTAAGTGTGAATCAGCAGTATCGCCGCGGGTCCTTCAATCGCGGCATTCTCGATTCCGAATGAATGCTCCAGCCACCTTGGAATAAAGCCATCCCGCCCAATGATGTAGTAGAAACTGACGACGCCGACGAGTGGCGGCAACGTAAAAGGGAGATATGCCAGAGCCGCGACAATACGCCGGCCAGGAAAGGAATACCGCGAGATGGCGAAGGCAAGCCCCGTCCCAACGATCCCCGCACAAACGACGGACAAAAAAGAAATGAAGATCGTGTTGCGCACCGCCGCCCAACCGTTCTTCCGCGAGAAGGCCTCCAGCTGCCAATGCGTAAACGCTTCAACGAGGAGCCTTATTGTGGGATACGCAACGGTAAGGCCGAGCACAGCGAAACAAACGATAAGGAAGGCGCGGTCCAGGGAAGCGCCACGGCGCATGATAGGAAACCGTCAGCCGCCGCCGTTGTTTGCGGCGATGTCCTGTTCGACGAACCGATGGATTGCGTCCCGATCGTCGTCGTTTATCTTGGTATATAGGATGGCGACTTTGAACTGATCGTCCCCAACAGGGTGTGGTTCGCAACGCACAACGATCCCTTCACAATCAATTCGCTGCGCGTGTGGTCGCGGCAACTCCAAGGCCATGCTCATCTTCGTCATCAACGGAATCGGCTTCACCGTATGACAAAGCACGCCGTTCGCGCTGATATTGTCAATATGATTCAGAACGCCTGGGCCGCCGGAATCGACAATTGCCGCGAATCCGCGGCGGCTCCGAACATAACGCCTGCGCTCTTCCCCTGAATATCGCACGAGATGGACTCCCCTTCGGTCGATCAAGACCTCGGATCGTATACTAGCCAAGGCATCGGACGTTTGCAACGACTCCCCGCACGGCCCGTAATGCCTTGCCGCTCGCCGGAATTCTATGCTACCGTCGAATCCATGCGAACGAATTACGCCATTCTCCTGCTTTTGACCCTCTGCGCGTGTTCACCCAAGGCGCCAGAACCTGGCGCTTCCGATACGGAAATGTATCCGCCAATCGGCATGGCGACGCCGGAAAACAGTGTGGTTCGACTAACCGAGTCGTATTTCACCTCGATGGCGTCGAAGCCGCCTGTCGAAATGGCAATTCCCGTCGATGCGTTTGAGCCATTCGGCGATCGCGGCGTACGGATCAACGCAACACCGTTTCGCGCGGATGCATATACCGAGTGCACCGTGCGCCTGAAAGCGACCGGCACAAGGCAATGCCGGCTTACATGGCGCTGCCAGCACGAATCGTCCCTTGACGAGAACCCGGGCATTTCGTTCGGCGTATCCAGTGACGGCCAGTTTCACGACTACACGGTAGATCTCACGGAAGCACCAACTTGGGCGGGCGGCATCACCGCCATGGCCGTCACCTCGGACGAAGGCACGGTGGAGTTGGAATCTTGCACGCTGCGATATGTGCCGCCCAGAGGACCTGCGCGCACCACGCTTGACCACGTCACCATGGAGTCGCTCGCGTTGGCACGCGCGGACTGGATGATTACAGTGCCCAAGGACGGCATGCTGGAAGCGCACGCCGGATTGCAAACACGACTCGGCAAACTACCGGAGGACGCCGCCGCCACGTTCACCGTGACGCTGGAACAACCGGAGAAAACACCGGTCCCCTTAATTCAGTACACCGTCGACGCCACCGACAAGGGCTGGTCTGAGCTTCGCGCCGACCTTACACCTTACGCCGGACAAGACGTCACACTGGTGCTTCGTGCATCAGCGCATGGCGCGATGCAGGGCGTTGTACCGCTCTGGGGAAATCCGATGATTGCGAGCCGAGCCCAACGCGGCGGAACGCCCATCATTCTCATTTCGTGCGACACAACACGCGCCGATCATCTCGGGTGCTACGGATATGAGCGCGATACGTCACCCAACATTGATGCCTTCGCCCGCGAAGCAGTAGTGTTCGAGAATGCGTTCACGCCGGAGACGTGGACGCTTACCGCGCACACCACCATGCTCACGGGATTGTATCCCACGAGCCACCTGGTCACCTCGACAACCAATCTCGCGGAAGACGTGATGACGCTGCCGGAAACGCTGCGTCGCGAAGGCTACACGACGGGCGCGTTCACGGGATACCGGATCTGGCTTCAACCGAATCGCGGTCTCGCCCATGGGTTCGATCGCTATTCGACACCCGCGATTACGCGCGACCTCTTTACGACTCTCGAAGAAACGAACGCGTGGCTCGATACGCACGCCAATGCGCCGTTTTTCCTTTTCTTCCACAACTACGATCACCACAGCAAGTATGGCGAATCGAAATGCGAAGGGTGCGACTACCCGTACTATCCGCCGCGTTCCGAGTTCCTGAAGTTCGCGAAGGAGATTCCGGAACCCGAATCGCTGCGTGCACCCGGCAGGCCACAGGCTACCAATCTGATGTTTGCCGCATTGGAAGGGCGCGAAACGCTAACGCCCGAAGAAATCGAATATGCGATTGCGTTGTACGACGATAGCATCCGTGGGGTGGACCACGGCGTCGGCGAACTGCTCGACAAACTTCGCGCACTCGGAGTGTACGACAAGGCAATCATCGTTATTACTTCCGATCACGGCGAACAGTTCGGTGAACACGGGCAGTTCCTTCACGAGCACCTCTATGAAGAGTCCGCACGGGTACCATTGATCATTCGTTTCCCGAATGGCGCGCACGCGGGAAAGCGCATCGCGCAGATGGCCGGCCTCATTGACATCATGCCCACGCTGCTCGAAGCGGCACGTATTCAATCACCGGTAAGCGATGGGCAAAGCCTCATGGCATTCGTGAACGGTGAAGTACACCCGTCGCGCTCGCTGTTCATTCGGAGGCAAAGTCATATCGCCATTCGCACACCCGAATGGAAACTGATGCAAGACCTCCGCACGGAGTCGGAAGCGCTCTACCAGGTTTCCCAGGATCCGCACGAGGCGAACAACCTCCTTTCCACTTCGCCTCCGGTTCTGGAAGAGTTGCGGAGCGAGCTGCACCGGTTTTTCAAAAGTAATCCTCAGGGCTGGCATTTCGCGTTCGATTCCAACAACACGAAGTACAACGGCACCTTACAGATTCGCGCTGACAGCCCAATCGACGCGGTTACGCTGGTACAGGGAGGTCACATGAGCCGAAACGACCTGTATACACGCGACACCCATTCGCTTGAAGTCACGCTGGGAAAGCTGCCACAGGAAGAAGTTATCGTGCGCGTGAACGATAAAGACGCGCGGCTTATGGTTCGCGTCGAATCGGAGTCGCCAATTGCCGTGCAATCTGGCGGTGCTGCGCTGGCGACCGGCACGCTTTACGAAACAACGCTCGAGAACGCGCAGCCTATCGACCCGGCATCCAAGATTCCGCTGGATGAAGGAATTCCTGGGCTGCGCATTTGGTTTGAAAAAGCGGAAGGCGGCGGCACCCAAGCCGCGCCATTGACCGAAGAGGAGAAAGCCGAGCTTCGCGGTCAAGGCTATGTGGGCGAGGCTGAATAGGAATTATGATGCAAGAGACGAATGCGCCAGGCGCAGCCGAACCAGAGCTTGAAGAACAAACCCTGATCGAACGAATCATGGCATGGGACTTGGTCTCCGCCGTGTTCCTGCTTGCGAGCGCTGCCACGGCACTGATCCTGGCGAATTCGCCCTGGCAAGAGTGGTACCACAACGTCTGGCACACCTATCACGGGATCGCGTTCGGAGGCTTCGAAGTCAAACAGTCGGCCCACCATTGGATCAACGATGGGCTCATGGCCATCTTTTTCTTTGTTGTTGGTCTGGAAATTAAGCGCGAATTGTTGGTCGGAGAACTCGCCACTTTGCGCCGGGCATTGTTGCCCGCGGTCGCCGCTATCGGCGGAATGGTGACTCCAGCTCTCGTGTACGCCGCAGTAAATTGGGGTGAACCCAGCGTGCGGGGTTGGGGCATTCCAATGGCAACGGACATTGCGTTTGCAACGGGCTGTCTCGCGCTTCTCGGCAAACGCATCCTCCCTTCCATGAGCATTTTTCTTGTGGCGCTCGCCATCGTCGACGATTTGGGGTCGGTTGCAGTGATCGCAATTTTCTATACGCAACAGATCGATACGCAACCGCTGTTTACCGGTGCGTTTCTCATCATCATCTCCTTCGGATTGAACATGCTCGGCGTGCGGCGCACCTGGCCTTATGCGCTGATCGGCATCATCGTGTGGTGGGCGTTCTTGGAATCAGGCGTCCACGCCACCATCGCGGGAGTCCTGCTTGCGTTCACGATTCCCGCCACCGCGCGCTACGAGACACCAAAGTTCCAGGTCCGCATGCGCACCCTGCTCAGCAGATTTGTTGCGGCGGAAGATTACGCCCACGCGTATCAGGTGAACCATCGCCAGCAGGAATTGATTCGGCACATGGTGCGCGAATGTCAGCACGTTGAAGCACCGCTGCAACGGATCGAGCACACGCTCTACCCGTTGTGCGTGCTGTTCATCCTGCCCCTGTTCGCGTTCGCAAACTCCGGCGTCACGCTTGCCCTTGGCGATTTCGGCTCCCTCTTGACGGAACGCGTGACACTCGGCGTGATCTTCGGCCTGCTCATCGGCAAGCAAATTGGCATTACCGGCGCCGCATGGATCGCTGTAAAACTCGGATTAGCGGACCTTCCAGCAGGCATGACTTGGCGCCACGTTTATGGCCTTAGCTGGATCGCGGCAATCGGCTTCACGATGGCGCTCTTTATCAGCGAGTTGGCCTTTGCCGCGGGGACTGGAGATGGCCCACGCCACATCGCGGAAGCCAAGATCGGCATATTCATAGCCAGCATTTCAGCGGGAGTCATTGGCCTGCTGATCCTGAGGGGTGCAAAGGCGCCTTCGCAGGCAACCGGCTGAGTTCACGCGAATCCGCAGTGAATCAGGTGCGCAGCAATTTCTTCAAATTGGAGGCGTTCTTTTCCCACTTTGTCGCGCGCGCATAGTCTGGGTACGCGCGCTCCTGCGCCAGAAAGGCGCGGGTGTGGATTTTGCGCCGGCCTGTTTCACTTTCTTCGATGCCAAGATGGGCGTGGAGCATCTCGTGAAAAACGATGAACTTCACAAAATATGCTGGCACGAACGCCTGATCCAGCGCCGGATGAATGCGAATGAGATTCAGGTCGACGGTATAGCTTCCGAAGCGCATCGTGCGCTGGTAACGCCTGGTGCTGAAACCCGACCGGCCCCACGTGATTGCCGCCGTTATCGTGCCGTCGAACTGTTCGCGGTTCACCGCGTCAAACATGGCTTGTAGATCGTGATGCAAGCCTGTCGTTTCGAGGTAAATTGTGCGCCGCGCCCGTTTGCGCATGCGATGCCGGTTTGCGCGAATATATGCGTCTATGATTCTTCCAGCGTCCGTTGATTTGGGCTTCTTGATCCACGCCGCCACCGCCCGCACTACTGCTTCGTCCGCTTCCAGAAACATATGATGCAATCGTACTTGTCGGCCCTGAAACGTGCGTCCAGGAGTCATCGACATCACCGTGCGCGAATTATCGGTGATCTGGAGACGGAGCGAGAAGCCGGTGAGGGTTTCCAGCTCGCGCACGAGTTGGTCCTCGCCACGCGGTTCGGGTGCTTCAGTTAGGGCAAGTTCGAGTTGCATGCCGTTGCACCATGCAAAGTCACATCTTGAATCGTTCGCCGAGATAAATACGCCGGGCAATTTCGCTGTTCGCGATTTCGTCGGGCGTGCCGGAAACCTGGATACGCCCTTCGTAAATGATGTAGGCGCGGTCGGTGATGTTCAGCGTTTCACGGACATTGTGATCGGTGATGAGCACGCCAATCCCCGCGCTCTTCAGCGAATGCACGATGTCCTGCAGCTCGGATACGGCAATGGGATCGATCCCCGCAAAGGGCTCATCCAGCAAGAACACCTTCGGCTGCGTCACGAGCGCGCGGCAGATTTCGGTGCGGCGCCGCTCGCCGCCGGACAGGGTGTAGGCCGGCGCGTTCGCCAGATGGGTGATGTTGAGATCTTTCATCAAAGCGTCCGCGCGCGCGTTTCGTTCGGCGCGCCGAAGCGGAAGGTATTCGAGCACAGCCATCAGATTTTGACGCACAGTCAGTTTACGAAAAACCGAAGGCTCCTGCGGCAGGTACGCCATGCCGGCGCGCGCGCGACGATACATCGGATAGCGCGTGATGTCCGTGCCATCGAAGAAAATATGGCCCGTGCTTGGCCGCAGCATGCCCACGACCATACGGAACGTCGTCGTTTTTCCTGCGCCGTTCGGCCCCAGCAGTCCAACCACCTCGCCCGGCGCAAGCGCGATGCTCACATCGTTCACAACGGTCCGTCGCTTGAAACTTTTTACAAGCCCGTCGGCGCGCAACAGCATTTTTGTTTCCGGTATCGTTTGCGTCGCGCCCATCTAGGGTTCTGCTTCCTGCTCGGGACTGTTCACGCGAATGCTCTTGGCCTTCAGGCCTTTTGACGAAATTTGTCCCGTCGTGATGTTATAGGAAAATTGTGTCGCCGTGGATTCTTTCACGTCGGGTGTGTTGATTGCCACGTCTCCGTCAAAGGTCAGCGTGTTGGATCCGAAGTCGAGCCCCGCCTTGTCGGAAGTCACGTTACGCTCGGGAGACTGCATGTCCACGCCGCCGGTCAATACGATTCGCCGCGGACGCGTCGCCTCGGCGCTCTCGTAATCGAATGTCATCTCTTGTGCGCTAATCGTCATGGGTTTTTCGGCTGGATCCGCGGAATGCATGACCAACTTGACCCCACCCCGCATCCAATTGAGTTTTTGCCCCGCCATCGACACCTGCGGCGCGGACTCTATGTCCATGCTGGTGTAGCTCTTGTCGGTGCCGGGCTCTTTCGGCTTCTCGGTGTCCTTTGCAACGCCGAGGTCAAGGCCCTTGGCGCGCACGTTTGTCATGAGGGTTTCGCCACCGTCCATTGCGTAATTCAGTGTGTCGGCATCGAAGCGTTTGATTTGCGGAAGTCCACCGTTCACGTTGCCCGAGAAGATGAGCTGTTTCTTGGCAAGGTCAAAATCGCCTTTATCCGCATTGATCGCGCCTTGGGGTCCGTCCACGCGTACGCTACCGCGAAGCGCGATCGCGGAGGGTTGACCGCCTGCCCAGGAGAATGTTGCTTCACCCGCATTCAGCACCAGCGGCTTGCCTTCGCCGCGCGGTTGCAGCGAAATCGACACGCCGCCCTGCATTTTCTTCACTTGCCCGGCACTCGACACGACGGTGCCGGCGCGGTCGATGTTCATGCTCGAGAATCCGCCTTCGGAAGTGCCGTCGCCCATCTTTATACCGCGCGCGGTGAGTCCGCTCATTTCCGAATCGCCGCTTGCCATATCAAAGACGATGCGTTCGGCGGTGAACGAATCGATCGATTCGGATTTCCCCTGGACGTTGCCGGAGAAGACAAGATTGCTTTCGTTCAGGTTGAGGTCTGCGCGATTGGCGGTGATCAACCCCTGCGGGCCATCCACACTGACCCCGCCGTTGAGCTGTATTCCGCCCGGCTTGGATGCGTCGTCGCCCCACAGAAAGGTTACGTCCTGGGCGCGCAGCACCATCGGCTTTGCTGCCGGATCCGCGGCGCGCAGCGCAATCTCGACGCCGCCGGTGATTTTGCGAAGTTGGCCATCGACAAACTCGCCTTGGCCGCCCCGGGTGATATCGACAAAATCGAAAGAGGTCGCCGCTTCCTGGGCATGGACAGCCATCGAGAGGATACACAGGCCCAGCCAACGTGTCATGCGCGTTCGCATTACTCGGCTTGCGCCCCTTTCATGCTGACCGTGCCGGAGAGATCGCGAAGCAACAGCGTCTTCGTGCCAGCCTGATACTCCATGCTTGCCGCTTCCAATCGTGTATCACCATCCGTCACCACCACGGGATTCTGCGATGCCGCAGTTCGTGTCTCGTTTGTCCAGGTCATGTCGGTAAGTTCAACGCGTTGCGTCCCAAACGTCACGCTAACACCGCCGGCCAGCGAGGCCGTTTTTGTGTTGTTGTCGAAACGACCCGTGCCCGCGACAAAGGTCGTTTCCGATCCATCCTCGCCAAAGGCAACCGCAGTGGCCTGTTCGACGATCCAGACGTTGTCTTCCGTCATCGAAAGTTTGGGCGCGCGCAGTTCGAAAGTCGCGGTCGCAGGCTGGTCGGACTCCAACACGTTCTCGAAAAAGCGCAGGGTGGTGCTACCGGAAGTGGCAAAGTTTTCCTCCGCCGGGGGTGGCGCCGGCGCGGCCGTCTCCGCGGCGGGTGCCATCGCCTCCTGCACTGGCGCGGGTGCCTGGTGCGGTTCCGCAGCGGGTTCCGAAGTTGGAGAACAGCTTGCCGCGATTAACGCGGCGATCACTAGAAGTCGTTTCATACCGTGCTCTTTTCGTTCTTGACGAAAACCGCGCGCAAACCCTTCAACGTGAGCAAGGGATCGATGTGATCGATTCTTTTGCAGAGCGGTCCGATCAGCGGCGCGAATCCGCCTGTCGCGATTACCGTCGGCGTAGCGCGCATTTCCGCGCCAATGCGACCGATCAATCCATCAACCATTTCCGCGGGGCCAAATGTCAGTCCGGCGCGAATGTGAGAGACGGTATTCTTGCCTATAACATGTTCGGGCACTGCGATTTCCACGCGCGCAAGCTTTGCGCACCGCTCGAAGAGTGCATCGGCCGATATTTGAATGCCCGGCGCAATCAAACCGCCGAGGTATTCCGCGTTCTCGGAGATTACCTCAAACTTTGTCGCCGTACCGAGATCTACAACAATCAATGGTCCGCCATAGGCCTCCGCCGCCGCAACGCTGTTTACAATGCGGTCTGCGCCGACTTCCTTTGGGTTCTCCACCTTGATCGTGATGCCGGTGCGTACGCCGGGCACAACAAACAAGGGTGTAAGTTGAAAAATACTCGCGCACATCACTTCGATCATGGGGTTTACGGGAGGCACCACGCTCGCGATGCAGACGCCGGTTATTGCGCGCGGCGAGATGCCTTCCTGCGCGAGCAAGCCCGTGAGCATCACGCGCAGTTCATCGGTCGTGCGCGCGGATGTCGTCACAAGCCGCCAATTCGCGATAAGCGAGTCCCCGTTGAACAATCCGAACTTCGTGTGCGAATTGCCCACGTCCATCACGAGCAGCATGCGCTAGGCCCCTTCCAGCTCAATCGGTTCGCCAAAGAGAACGCGGCGCAATCCTTCCGAGGTTTCCATGATCAGCGCGCCGTCCGTGTCTATCGCATGCACGACCCCCGTGAGACCGCCTGCGCGCATGCGGCGCCCGGCCAGGGCGCACGCGTCGGACCACTCTCGAAAAACTTCCGCCAAACCGCCAGAGCGAATCACCATAATGCGTTCGTCGAGACGGGTCAAAACGTCGCGTAACAACACTCCCCGATCACACTGCGCGCCGGTTGCCGCTTCAATCGAGGTGGCACGCCCGTGCAGCGGCTCGGGGAAATCGGTCTCCGCATGGTGCACATTAATTCCGATGCCCAGCGCCGTGCGGCCCTTGCGCGTCTCGATCAGTACGCCGCAAAACTTTTTACCGTCAAGCAATACGTCGTTTGGCCATTTGATCGTGGCGCGAGCGAATGGCGCGATGGCGTCGCGCACCGCAAGTGGCGCGGCGAACGCGAGACCTTCGATAGGCTGCTCGAATGCCACACTGAACCAGAGCCCTTTTCCGGGTTCGCTGTGCCAGGTGCGCCCATGACGCCCGCGACCGGCGGTCTGGGAGTCGGCAACGATTACGGTGCCTTCCCCGCCCAGGCGTAGAGCGCAATCGCTTGTGGAACCGATACTTTCGTATACGAGTACGCGCGAGCCGACGATGTGCGTCACCAGCGGCGTCGCGAGGAGCACCGGCCGTGTGGCAGTCTCAGGCATTGGCGATCTCCAGCGAAAGATCGACCGCCGGCGCGGAATGCGTCAATGACCCCGCGGAAATCAGATCGACGCCCGTTTCGGCGATGGCGCGAATGCGATCCGTTGAGACATTGCCGCTGGCTTCGAGCAGCACGCCCGAACCGCGCGCGCGCTGGACCGCTTCACGCATCATGTCCAACGGCATATTGTCGAGCATAATCACGTCCGCGCCGGACTTTAGCGCTTCGTCCAATTCAGCCAGGTTCGTCACTTCAATTTCGATCTTGTGCAAATGATGCACATGGTGGCGCGCGCGGCCAATGGCATCCGCTACGCCACCCGCGGCCGTGATGTGGTTTTCCTTAATCAGCACGCCGTCGAAGAGCGCGAACCTATGGTTGGTGCCGCCCCCGTCGCGCACGGCCTGTTTTTCCAGCGCGCGCAACAACGGCGTTGTCTTGCGCGTGTCACACACGCGCACCGGTAAACCGGTCACTTCGGCGACCATCGCGGCAGTTTGCGTTGCAATGCCTGCCAGCCGCTGCACGAAGTTGAGCGCGACGCGCTCGCCGGATAATACGGCGCGAGTGGCGCCGGTAAATGATGCAATTTCATCGCCTTTGGCGAATCGCGCGCCATCCGCCATCGATTTCCAGTCGGAAACGCGCGCGTCCAATGTGTCAAACACCGCGCGAAATACGCCGATGCCGCTCAAAACGCCCGGCTGCTTCGCCAACAGGCGCGCACGGCAGCGGGCATCGGCGGCGACCGTCGCTTCCGTCGTCACATCGCCAAAGCCGACATCTTCGCGTAGCGCAGCCTGAATTATGTCGTGAAGGTCCAGCACAAACAGTTACCAAGTTTTCGTGAAAATGAGAAACGCCGCAAAGTCGTTAGGATACCATTCAAGGAGCTTCCATTGCGATTCCAGAACGGGTCACCACGGGATGAGCCCAATCTGGGAGTCGCGAAGGCTTGGATGACCCTGCTGAGATCGTCCGCGCCGCCGGTGGGGTAGACGTGGCTGTCAACGGCCCAAGCGGGAACTACGGAAACGATAAGCAATAAACAATAAATCGTTGGCTGTCTTTAGCTTCTCCCTCTATAAATTAGGTCAGGCTGTTGCACTGTGGGGTGGAGACTCCGGGCTGATTTCGCGAAACGAAGGGTATTTTATGGTTGTGCAGGGGTGGCTGTTAAACGAATTAAGAATTTGCCAAGTCTTTGGCCAGGTTTGAGTTGGGTGATTTGATGATCGACGGAGCTGTGTCTGAATTGCCCGTGATTTGCATTATTTTGGGTCGAAATTGATCGCGTTTTGGAGCTGAAAGACCGTTAATTCGGCGTAAGAGGCGCGAAAATGATCGTGAAAAGTTCATTTTAGGATCCGATGTAGGGGCGAAATGTTGTGGAGATTTGGGGAGTGGTTCCGTTGGAGAAACTGGGCCGTCTGCGGTTGATAGCGGGGGTGGGGACAGCCACCCGCGAAGCGCGGGTGACAGTCCCCATGTGGCGTGGGTGACAGTTCCCTTTGGGTTGCGGAAGTGAGGTGGCGCGGTGGCATTTGGCATTGGAGTGGATTTCGTAGTGGAGTTACCCCGAAATTGCGGACACGGTTTTGGGCTTGTTTTGGTATTTAAGT
>CALEZK010000051.1 GCA_937928585.1 uncultured bacterium
GGCCATTATTCGCGATCGGCTCGACGCGCTGGCGCCCTCGCGTGACTTCTCCGTGTTTGAGTCGATACTTTCCAATGCGGCTTCCTATTTCAAGTCTCACAAGCTGATCCGTGAGACGAAGACCGAAGATTCAACGCACGTGGAGATCGAGACGCAGCTCCTGGAGCAGAAGCTTAAGGAAGAAATTGCGTTGGTGGTGATGAGCCAGAATTTCATACCGCCGCGCGTGATCATCCTCGCGCGTGAGATGCTCACCCCGGATGCGAGCAGCGACCTTACCGAGCCAGGCGTTATCGAGAGCAAATTACACGAAGAGCTGAAACGCATTCAGTTTGAACTTGTTTCTCCCGCAACCTTGCGCGCCAAGGTTGCGCCGGACGCGCTGGGCGCATTGCTGGAGGAAGACACCGAGCGTGCGGCGATGCTTGCGCGGGACATGCTGGCGGATATCGTCATCCTTGGAACGGGGACAACACAAATTGAGGAATCCGCCAACACGGCCAACCTGAAAAGCGTGCGTGGGGAAGTAACGCTTCGCATTGTTCGCGCTGAGGACGGATTTTTACTGGACACGCCGAAGGCCGAAGCCGTGGTGAAAAGTGTGAACCCGCGCGATGCCGGCGCGCAGGCCGTCGAAGACGCGTGTGTAAAGCTGTTGGGCGAAGTAAAAACGGCGCTCGCGCTCGGCGCGTTAGGTGGGGCGCAGCAGAGCGGCCTGCTCGTTACGGTGAAGAATCTTGCCGACGACGCGCAAGTAAAGGAATTTTCGGAAACGGTCAAGCGCTGTTTGGGTGTCGATAATGCGGAGGTGGTGTATCAAGAGTCCGGCCTTATCCGAATTCGATTTAACTTTGATGGGCTTGTCAGTATCTTTGCCGATTGCGTACCGCAGTTTCGCTTTTCCTTTGGCACGGTTTATTTGGACACAGCGGTGGGGCGCGACGTCACCATGCACGTCGAGAAGTGACCGTATCGCGGACGCTGTCACCGAACGCGTAGCACGCGGTGGTCCGACCAGACTTGTCCGTACATGTCTGTGGTGCGGACGGTGATGGTGTGGGTGCCGGGCGACAGCGTAGCGGGGGGTACGCCTTTCCACATATGGGATGTTTGGCTCGGGTAATCCGTTTTCCATCCGAACACTTGTTCATTTAGGTGTTCATTCTGCTGGTGCATGCGCAGGCATTCGGGGTCGATAGTGCGCGTTTGTTCTAGGGCGACCCAATCGCTATTTTTGCCGATCTGCATTTCAACTTTTGACCTGTCGGATCCCGCGAATACGTTCACGAGCATTTCAGTTGCAGCGATGCTTGCCTGCTCGATTTCCGAGGGCAAGTAGATGTTCATTTGATAGTCCGCCGGGCGGCGGGATGCTTTGAAGACGACACTGTATCTGTTGCCGTCGAAGGTAATCGTCGAATAACCGTTTGGCGCGCCGTCATTCATCGTGGCATGTGGAATGCCAAGTTCGTCGAACGTGCCGCACCACCACGAGCCGCTGACCGTGGCGCTGATGAGATGATGGTGGGGAGTGTCGCTGGGCCAACCGCCTTCTTTGTCTATGAACACGTTCGCCTGCGTATGTGTGTGGGCGGAAATGGTAAAGGTGTGGGGCCTGTCGGCGAGGAGCGCATACATGTCGGCGCGATTGCGGACGCGCAGGATGGGTATGTGCATGGTCATCACGACCAGCTTGTCTTTTGGAACGAGGCTCAGGTAGTTCTTTACGAATGCGACTTGATCCTCGGTGAAACTTCCTTCGTATTTGCCGTCCGGTTTGAAGTAAACGTTGTCCATGACAAGAAAGCAGACCTGACCGTACTCAAACGCGAATGAGCCGGGACCATAGACGCGCTCGAATGTTTCGTCCGAAGTTTCATCGCCGGTTGAGCCGCGGTTGTTGTCGTGATTTCCGAAGGTGTTGTACCAGGGAATGCCGATCTGCGCGATGCTCTCGTTCAGTTCCTTGAACAGGTTTACGTCGTCCGCGACGATATCGCCGAGCGAGATGCCGAAGGCAGCGTCGGTGCCGATGCACTCTTCCACAACGTCGTGGGTTACAAAATTTACTTCGCGCAGGCCGCGCGCCTGGGGATCGCCGAAAAGCAACACGTTGAACTTTGCGGGTTCATCGCGTTTGTAGAGCGGAAAATCGATTGATGCAGGCAAGGGGCCGGTTGGGGGAACGCCTTTTGCCTCGAGTTCGGGTGAGCCATTGGGCTTGTGGATGTAAAACGATTGCGGCACCTGCTCGGCGTTTACTGGGGTCATCCAGTTCGCCGGTTTGACGACGAAGAAGATGGTGTCGTCGTCGACCGGTAAGGTCCATGCGCCGGTCGCATCGGTTTGAATTACTTCTTTGCCGTTGGAAACACAGACGCCGGGCAGGCCGGCTTCGCCGGGGTCGCGGGTGCTGTTCTGGTTCGCGTCGTCGTAGACGAGCCCTTTTGCGGTATCCTGAGCGGTCGCGGTATAGGTAGTGCACAGCAGCAGTGCAGCAAGAATCCGAATGTTTACCATGAATCCTCTCCAGTTATTCCTTTGGCGGGTCAGTGTGCCGATTCGGATGCCTGTGCGCAAGAGGGCTGTGCGCTTGCGATAACGCCGGGAATGGGAAGCGTTTGTCCACAGATTACGCGGCTTTGCACAAATATAAGAGTAAGAGAGAATGTAAGGCCGGAGGTGATGCTAAGGCAATTCAATCCAACGATTGATAATCTTATCGCTTTAGCTCAACCGTTCCGGTGATTGGGACAACCGCATCGTCATTGCGTTGGGGCGGGTGGGGGTCTACACTTTTGACTGTTGCAACGTGTGTATTTTTAGAGGCGGGTTATTTTCGCCGGGAGTTTTTTGGGTTCAATGTTTCTTCCTGATTTGGCAAAGCGGATACGCGGGCAGCGGGAGAAGCGTGGGCTCAAGCAGCAGGACGTCGCGAATGCGTTGAATGTGAGCCCGCAGGCGGTCTCGAAGTGGGAGCGCGGGGAGAATGCGCCGGACATAGCGGTGCTGGGCGGCCTTGCGAAGTTGTTGGGCGTCTCGGTGGACTGGTTGTTGGGGGTCGGCGAGACGGGTCGCGACGTGTTTGAAGCGACAGTCCTGGTTTCGAGTGTTGCGGGCGCTTACGAGCGTTCGCTGAACATGCGTGCGCGTGATTTCGCGATTTGGGCGAACGGCGTGTTCTATCAATTGACGGAATTGACGTTACGGCACGATGGCGTGCCGGTGAAGTACATGGGCGATCGGTCCCTCTGCTTTTCCTCCGGCCCCGATCATCGGCGCCGCGCGTTGGAAACCGCCCTCCAGGCACGCGCCCAACTCGGCGACAACCTTAAGGTGGGCCTCAACAGCGGCCTCATCTATCTCGGTTCCGTCGGGCATCCGGATTACGCGCGCCCGGACATCATGGGCGAGGTGGTCAACGTGGCCTTCCTCACCATGGAATGGGCCGAGCGCGAAACGAAAAGCAGCATCGCGGCGACTTCCGCCGCGTTGGAAGGGTTTGACGAACCGCCCGCGGGCGGCAAACCGACAAACG
>CALEZK010000052.1 GCA_937928585.1 uncultured bacterium
GACGGCTGGGGCTGTGCCGGTCATGCGCTCGATATGCTGGGCAAGGCGGTCTGCCAAGGGACGACCCCGCTTCAGGATGCCCAGCAGCGCCAGGGAGCGGAGGTCTTCGTTGTTCGCGATGATCTCCTGCGCAATGCGATGGACGGCGGTTTCCATCGCGTCCGCATCGAGAACTACCGTGAGCTCATTTCCTGGAGGCCTTGGATTGTTCACCAGCATACCCCCGGAAACAAAAACACCCTCCCGCGTGCGCGAGAAGGTGATGTGTTGTTCATTTGCAATTTTGCCTCTGCTCGGCGCCGCAACGCCGTTCAGGAGGCAATGCTACCAATGCGCATGCCCGTGAGTCAACTTGGAGGTCACATACGCACGGAAACGGATGCCGGGTAGGGCAAGCGTCCCCGCAAGCCGTCTCAAGGGACACGCACGCGCAAGAAAATTTAATCGCCGCACTTGGAAGACCAACAACCCCCACGGAAACTCCTCGCGCCGCCGCTTTTGCGGGCGCCAATTGCCAGTTTCATCGTTTTGAATCCCATGACCGCATTCGGGTATCCTCTCCAAATTCGGCGAGCTCGGCGCGGGCTCGCCGTTTCTCCACTAACACGCCACCATGTGAACGGGTAGCTCAGTCGGTAGAGCATCGGACTTTTAATCCGGTGGCCGCGGGTTCGAATCCCGCCCCGTTCACCATTTTTTATCTGCAAATCCAACTGGGTTCATATTCAGCAATGTTCCCTATTTCCTCGAGCGACTGTGCGTTTTTTTGTTGATCGGCTCCTACTTACTAGCACGGCCAGTTGCATTCGTCGTGCGCGGGCAAGGCGCCGATCGAATTTTTACAAGACGAGGGGTACACAATTGACGGAATGATGCTGAAGTTGCTGGGATTCCCTGGGTTGGCGCTGGGGCGCCAACAATACACAATCTAAATTGTCAGTATATGTAAGTCCGTCGCCATGCACTGCGTCAATCGGACGCGGCGTTCATTATATTCGGCGGCTCGCGGGGACGGCTTCTGCTAAACGACGGGTGCTTTTTGTACGCTGAGTAGGGGGAGCAACGGAGCGTGGGGGGATATCGATGGCGGCGGTAGATTTTTGACAGTATCTTGTTATCAGCATTGCATGTATAGGGTTAACTAACCAAGGTCGTGTACCTATGCCCGAAGCTACCCCTGCAATCTGTCCCAAAAATATCAGTGAATACCCCGATGCGAGAATCGTCTGTTGGTCATCGGGAATCTATCACAATGGGAGTTGGTGCCGTGAAAATGCGAACACAAGTATCACTTTTTGCGCTCGCCGTGTTTGCCGCCGCGCTGTTTGCACCGCCTGCAATGGCCGATGGGCGAGGCCGTTCGGTGGGCAAGGGCTTACGGGCGGCAAGCTCGATTGCGAGACCAGATCGGGGTCGGTCCCCGAGCATCCGTGTGCCGGATTTGCGTGGTTTGGGCGATCGTGGCGGACGCGGAGGCAGCGCGTTTCCGGTGTTGGAAGCGCTAGGCCGGGCGTCAAGCGACCGTGGCGGCCGGGGCGGAAGTCCGTTCCCGATTCTGGACGCAATCAGTCGGGCGGCGAATGACGGGCGTGGCGGACGGAACGAATCGTTTCCGATTCTGCGTGAGCTGGAACGGCGCAGGCGCGACGGTGGCCGGGACGACAAGCACTATGGAAATTCGCCGTTGGATCTGTTGTACGGGTTACAGCAATTGGGGCAGTACGGCGGTTACTCCGGGTATGGTAATGGGTATGGCAACGGGTACGGCGCATACCCCTATTACGACTCTTACTACCGGAATAAAGCCGCGGAAGAGTATTCGGATTCCATGCGGGATGCGGCAATTGTGAATGCTGTTGGCAATGTTGTGACGGCAATTGTGCAGACGCAGGGAATGCAGACGCAGGTGCCCGGGTATGTGCAACAGGCACCGGCGTATGTACAGCCGGCCCCGCAAGCACAGACCTATGTGCAGCCGAGTCCGATGGGCCGGTATGAGACGCGGCGGGAAGTCGTTGGTGGCGGATACTACGAACGGGATCAGATTTGGGTGCCGGAATCCCGCGATCCGCGCACGGGCCATATTATAGAAGGACATCATGAATACGTTAAGCGGTGGGTGCCCGAAGTAATTCAAGAAACCCGGGTCTGGGTGGCACCGTAAGGCAGTGCGAGGTTCCGCGTCGCACCGAAACGATCCGGAACTTTGAAACGAGGACGTACCTGAGGCGTCCGGAAACGCCGCAGCTTTGGCTGCGGCGTTTCTTTTTTTCCGTCACTCGCGCACGGTGGTGGCGGCGTAGCCGAGGGTTGGGGAAGAAATGACGACGGTGTCGCCTGTTTTGAGGAAATCGAGTCGTTTTAACAGGCGTTCTTTCGCGCCGTTAACGGAGAAGCCGCCGCGGATGAAAAGCCACAATTTGCCGACGAGTGAAGGCTGACGAAACACAACGCCGCCGCCCGTGCCCGATGCCACGAGTACCCATTCCGGGTTGGCCGTATCGCCAAAGATTTCGGAATGAAAGCGTTGCGGATCGTACACGCAGTCGCTTGCGTGAATATGCTGGCGCTGCTCGCCGTTTACGTCCAGCGTGGCCTCAAGAGCTTTCCAGGCCGCAGCGTCGCCGATAGCCAGCAAGGGACCCACCCGAAGCGATTCAGGAAATGTCTTGGAGCGGCTGAAACTCGGTACGGGGTTTTTCTCGTCGTACTCGCGGACCTGGACTCCGCGATCCGTTAGATCGTTTACGAGCATGTACCCGAAACGATCCGTGCGTCCGCGCTGCATCAACACGCCGAACTCCACCTCGTAGTCCAGGTTGTCCCGATATGCAATAGGCTTCGATGTGGGAAATGCGGGCCCGCCTTTTGGAAACTTGAATGACTTGTCCAAGCGCGCCTCGCGCCGGTGCTCGTGATACGTCAAGGCATAGGCCCAAGAGGTAACGTCATCGTCTGGAACCGCGGGGAGTGGCTTGTCCCATGCGATAGTTTCCTTTGCGGCATTTGGTTCGGACTTTGTTTCCGGGTTTGTCCAAATGTCTTCGAAGGTCACTGGTTTTGTATCCAGCACTATCCCGGCTGCATCGTGAGAGAGTACTTGTCGCCACTCATTTTGGCCGACGCGGCAAAACATGCCGAGAACGGTGCCCTCGCGCTGTTTTTCGGCTACTCGTGCATTGTCTGCGTCCGCACTGGCGTGAGTTGATCCGACGAGCGCGCATGCGATGCATACGGCGATTTCAACAATTCTTGCGGCTGGAGCGTGTGGACGCATACGGAAGTCTCCCGGTGATCTTACTTTTCAAACATGTTCACGCTATCCTATCGCCCCGTTGTCAATAATCAAAGTCCTTCGGAGTAGGGGCGAAGTGCGTATAGGCCGGCGCTATAGTTAGCGCATTGATAGCGCGATATCGCGCGGGTATTCCGTTGCGCTTGCTTTAATGTGCTATGCTTGCACTGCGACTATGGGAGGATTGAGCCGTGTCCAACGCCACTGAAGGATTCTCCGAAATTCTTGACCGACAACCTGCCAACCACGCGCGGAATGCAATGCCGTGGCAACTTTGGGTAGTTACCGTGCTGCTCGTCCTTGAGGGACTACTTGGCAATCTTCCCATGATGTTCACCTACCCAATCGCGGCGATCTGGCTGGCTGCGAAGGTCCTTTTCATCGCCGGTTTCTTTCTGCGGTGGCGGGCTGTGTTTGTGCTGTTCTTGATCGTGGGGTCGTTGCATGTGCTCGCTTTTGCGATCGCGGCACCGGTTGTAGCGTTGCTTAATCTCGTGCTTGTAGTTCTAGTTGCATCTACAAAGCATTACTTCTTTCATTCAGAAACCGTTCGTTGCAGACAATGAATCGTCGCGAATTCTTATGGAAACTGGGCGGGGGCCTGGGTGGTGTGGCGCTGGCTAGCATGCTGGCGCGGGATGGTTTTTTGCCTCGGGCGGAGGCGGCGGTCCGCCACGGCGGATTGGGCGCGGGGATGCCGGGAGGATTGCATCATGCGCCGCTGGCGACGCGGGTGGTGCAGTTGTTCATGTCGGGTGCGGCAAGTCAGTGCGACACATTCGATTATAAGCCGTTGTTGATCGAGAAGGCGGGGCAGAAGTTCGATCCGGGCGAGAAAGTCGAGTTGTTTCAGAGCGATCCGGGGGTGGTGATGCCGTCGCCCTGGGCTTGGAAACAGCGCGGACAATCGGGCAAGTGGATTAGCGATCTTGTGCCGCATCTCGCGGAATGCGCCGATGACATGGCTTTCCTTCATTCGATGATCTCGAAGTCGAATGTGCACGGTCCGGCGACGTTCATGCAGGCGACGGGTTTTGTGTTGCCCGGATTTCCGGGGATGGGCGCGTGGATCTCGTATGGCCTCGGTAGCGTGAACGATAACCTGCCGACGTTTGTCGTGCTGCCCGATGCGCGCGGTTTTGCGCCGAACGGTCCGAAGAACTGGAGCGCAGGGTTCCTGCCGTCGTCCTATCAGGGCACGATGATAAAGCCCAGCGCGCCGAATCCAATTGCCGATTTGTTTCCGCCGAAAGATTCCTTTGTCACACCGGAGAACGATCGCGACGCGTTGGCGGTGTTGAACCAATTGAATCGTGAGCACGCGGCTACGCGTGAGGGCGATTCGCGACTTGATGCGCGGATTCAAAGTTACGAACTTGCCGCGCGGTTGCAGGTGAGCGCGCCGGAGCTGCTCGACCTTTCCGGGGAAACGGAAGCGACGAAGAAGCTGTACGGATTGGACGAGCACGAGACGGAAGATTTTGGCAGGAACTGTCTTGTGGCGCGGCGGTTGCTGGAGCGTGGCGTGCGGTTTGTGCAGGTTTGGAGCGGGGCGGACAATGGTCATCCGCGGCGCAACTGGGATTCGCATGAAGACCTTGCACGCGATCATGCAATCATGGCGAAGGGGATGGACAAGCCGGCGGCTGCGTTGCTGCACGATTTGAAATCGCGCGGCATGCTCGACGATACGATCGTGATGTGGACGACGGAATTCGGGCGCATGCCGTGCAGTCAGGGCGGTGCGGGCCGCGATCATAATCCGTTTACTTTCACTTCCTGGGTCGCGGGCGGCGGATTCAAAGGTGGGACAACGTACGGTTCGAGCGACGAGTGGTCGTACAAGGCTGCTGAAAATCCGACCTACTGCTACGATCTCCATGCAACGGTGCTGCATCAACTTGGAATTGACCACACGCGATTGACCTACCTTAACAACGGCATCGATCGACGGCTGACGGACGTGCATGGGCATGTGATTCGGGATATTCTGGCGTAACGCAATCGAAGACTTTTCGCGTCTCATCCACTGTGCTGCCGAGTCCAAAAAGGTTATTTTGCAGGGTTTATGATTAGCATTCTGGGTTTGCTGTTTGGGCTATGTCTGCTCGTGTATCTGACGATGCGCGGGGTAGAGTTGCTTGTTGCGGCGCCGTTGTGCGCGATGTTGGTGGCGGTTACCAGCGGCTTTGCATTGTTTCCACAGGTGGCGACAGCAGACGCGCCCAATTTTACTGGTGCGTATATGGACGGCTTTGTGGGATTTGTGAAGACATGGTTCTTCATGTTTTTGCTGGGGTCGTTGTTTGGGAAAGTTATGGAAGCGAGCGGCGCCGCTGACAGCGTCGCTGCTTGGGTGGTGCAAACGCTGGGCGCGCGGCATGCTGTCGCTGCGGTGGTGCTTGCGTGCGCCGTGTTGACGTATGGCGGCGTGAGTTTGTTTGTAGTTGCGTTTTCGGTGTATCCGATGGCGCTGAGTTTGTTTCGCGTGGCGGACGTGCCGCGACGCTTCATTCCCGCGACGCTGGCGTTTGGTTCCGTGACATTTACCATGACATCGGCGGGTTCGCCGGAAATTCAAAACTGGATACCCACAAAGCACCTTGGCACAACGCCGTATGCGGCGTGGGAGGTGAGCCTCGTTGTAGCTTTGGTGATGGCGGGCTTGGGATATGCTTGGCTGGCATGGATGATTCGCCGGGCGAACGCTGCTGGCGAGCGTTTCGAATCACGGGCTGGCGATCCTGAAATCGAAACGCGCGCGCTGCCAACGCTGGCGCAGGGGTTGATACCGCTGGCGTGCGTCCTCATCGTCTCCTTTGCGCTGCATGCACAATTGAAAGAGTCGGCACTTATTGTTGCGCTTGGGGCGGGTGTGATTGCTGGATTGGTCTTGAATCCGCGCACGTGGACCAAGGCTACACTCACGAACATTACAACTGTGGGGGCGTTGGGCGCATTAATCGCCATTGCAAACACGGCTGCAGTAGTTGGATTCGGCGGCGTCGCGAAATTGACGGGTGGGTTTCAGGCGGCGGTAGACGTGATGACAAGCATGCCAGGGCATCCGCTCCTCGGTGCCGCGATTGCGGTGAGTGTAATCGCGGGACTAACGGGATCCGCATCAGGCGGACAGACCATCGCGCTGCCCTTGATCGCGCCGCACTATATTGATAGCGGCGTTGACCCGGAGGCGTTGCATCGGGTTGTTTCCATCTCTTCGGGCGCGCTGGACACGCTACCCCATAACGGATACGTCGTCACGACCGTCCGGGCGATATGTCAGGAATCCTATCCGGCGGCGTATCCGGCACTTGCCGCGCTGACCGTCATTGTGCCGATTGTAGGTACAGTATTAGCAATTATTCTACTCTGAGAATTAAAGTTGGATTAGAGCAGGTAGTTCTGGAGCGTTAGATGAAGCATTTTCGTGCGATATGTGTGTGCGGATTGTTGGTATGTGCGTTGTCGCCGTATGCTGGCGCGGGATTGGGATTCAGCGATCCCGCAGCGCTGGTCGAGAATGCGCAGAGCGACGGTGTCGCGGATGGCGGGCCGCGTTTGGAATACAGCGCGACGGGCACTTGGATCGCGTCTTGGCCTCGTGGCGCTGCGGAAGACGAGAACGATGTTGTCGTTTCTCGAAGCGTCGACGCGGGGACGACATGGAGCGCGCCGGTCGCACTGAACGCAGATCCAGACACTGACACCGTTTCCGACATCAATCCGCGGCTTGCCACCGATGGTGCGGGTAATTGGGTGGCGATTTGGGTGCGGGTGAACGCTAAAGACGCCGCGGCGACGGATAACGACATTCTTGTTTCGCGGTCTTCCGATGATGGCGTTAGCTGGTCTGCGCCGGAAATTTTGAACACCAAAGCGGACATCGTCTTTCCATTTGGCTTTGAAGTGCTGGGCGGGACGCCTTCGCCTGCGCTGGCCACGGACGGTATGGGAAATTGGGTGGCTTCATGGCGGACTACGGTCCCGCCGGATTCCAATGGCGATATCGATTTACTAACATCCACTTCAACCGACAACGGGGAAACGTGGAGTGATTCGGTATCGGTAAGCACGGTTGGCGATGCCGTGATCGATGCATCGCCGCGGCTTGTGCCGACTGGCGAAGGCGAATGGCTGATCATGTGGAATACGGTTGGTTTCGTCATTGCGAATTCGTTAAAGGTTTCGCGCTCAACAGACAACGGTGCAACATGGAACGCTGCAGAGACGCTCATTGCGTATGAGTCAGACGATCCGGTGCGGCACAACATTTCGCGACTTGAAACGGACGGCAACGGACTTTGGATAGGGCTGGGTGAATTCGCTTCACACAATCTCGAAGAGATTGTTCCGGTTCCGACGAACGACTACGACATTTTCATCATGCGGTCGGAAGATAATGGCGCGACATGGACGGATCCGGTCTCTCTTGTAAAACCTTCAAAGAAAGAGCGCCGCGACGATTTGATTCCGATTCTGACAACGGACCGCGCGGGGAACTGGATGGCAGCTTGGAACAGCCAGGTCTCGACGGCGAAGAGCGGACAAGACGCTGATCTACGGGTGAGTTTTTCCAAAGACGATGGCGTTACCTGGACAACGCCGGTGCTGTTAAATAAGAACGGATACTCAGACGGTGGCGCTGATCTAATTCCAGCCATCCGCACGGACGGGCTTGGGAACTGGCTTGCGGTGTGGAGTTCAGAGAACTTGCTCGACAACTCAAACGGGTCCGATGTCGATACGGACATACACTTCGCCAAATCGACGCTGACCGTTGGTGACAACTTGTTTGTCATTTCTCCAAATGGTGGAGAACGCGTCGCGCGGGGAAGGAAACTCAAGCTCGAGTGGCTTTCGATTGGTGAGCCGGGCGGTCAGGTTGCCTTGGAACTGTTGCGGGAGGGTGAACTTGTCGAAGTGTTGAAGAACAATACCGGCAATGACGGCAAAGCGAAGTGGCGTGTTCCAAGCGATTTTCAACCGGGAAAGAAGTACAAGGTGCGGGTCAAATCGAACGAAAACCCGGAGATCAACGAACAGAGCGACGCGCGATTCAGGGTGCTCGAATAGAGGGCAGAAAAGCTGCTGCCTGGTCGTGTCACTTAACGCATGCAAATGCCTTGATCTGGCTGGTGGCAAGCGGATTTAATTTCGTACTTTGCGCTATACCGGACCTGTCTCTTATA
>CALEZK010000053.1 GCA_937928585.1 uncultured bacterium
TGGTGCAGATGGAGCTCGGCGAGAGCATGCTCGGCGCGCTCAGCATGAACACGCCTATCGGCAAATGCGGACGCAACCACAACGCCCCGTCCGGCACGCTGAGTTGAAATCCTTCAAGCGCAAAGAGCGCGTGCCATGCCGACATCGAGCCCATGTGCCGATCCTGGCCCCAGCCGCAGGCATTGTTATTCTCCAGGTTCCACATCATCGGCTGGTTGAACACGCGCCCGCGCCGCGAATGAATGTTCTTACAATTTTTCTGGATGGAGAATAGCCCCCGATCGGGATAACCATGCGCGATCATCAGGCTCGCGTAATGCCCCGTATCGAAAGCCGGCCAGGCGTTCTCCGCACCCGTCGCGAACGGCACCGAAGGCGGATTTTCGCACGCTGTTCCATCCGGCATGACGCCGAGGGCAACGCCATTGCGCTGATCGTTCAACTTGCAGATCGCGCCCAGCGCCTTCTTCACTTTCTCCGGAGGAAACAACTGCCCAAGACACAAGAAGTCCGCATACCATTGCCCCGCGAGTTGCGCCGCATCACACGCTTCATCCAGTTCCTTTTCCGCGCCCTCAAGGCCAACAGCCGAATACAGCCGATAGTATCCGCCCTCTTCGTTCCATAGTTTACGGTCAAAACTTTCCAGCGCGCGCGGCAACAGCTCTTCATACTTGAGCGCCTCGGCCTTGTCGCCCAGTCGGCGCGCCAACCGGGCATATGCCCGCAGCGCGGCGATCCACAAACTGCTCGTATAGCTGTTGACACCGTACACCGCCCACGTTTCCCGCATCGTGGTGCAGCCAAACTGCTCGGGCAGCCCATCGCCATCGGTGTCGTGTTCAAGGACGTAGGCCATCGCGTCCCGCACGCGCCCGATAAGATGGTCGAGAATAAATCGCTTCCCGGTCATCATGAAGTTGCGGTACGCCATCAAAACGAACGCGATACTGGTATCAAGCTTGGGATCGGGCCCGTCTCCGTGCGACGGCTCGTGCATGCAACCGACGCCGATATTGCGAAAGATGCGGCCCGGATGCGTCTCATCGCGCGCGCGCGCATTGCACGTCAATTCGCCTTCTTCAAAGTTTGGAAAAAACAACAGCGGTCCGATCGAACTATACAGCCGGCGATCCACGGTCGAAGTGCGCGGATCCGCGGGTGTCTCGAACATCGCGAAATCGTTGCCCTTGCTGAAGAAGGTATTCGTGGAAAGCACATAGTTGTTGTTGATCAACATCTTGCTGAACCACTGCGGCAAGGTCGAGGTCATGATGCGCCGCTGCCAGTCTTCTACGGCCTTGAAATAATACTGCTGATACATCAGGCCTTGTGAAGCCACTTCGATTGCATTGCGGAATGGGTTCGTATATCCATTGCCGAGATCGAAACCGTTTGTGACATAGCGCGGGCAGTACCACGCAAGCGCATAGACAATCGTGCGCGACTCTTGCGGTCCCAAATCGAACGACGCGCACAACGCGCCGGAATGACTCGAGTCGCTCCGCGAAAGTTTGTTGCCGAGGCGTCCGCTGTCGTGAAACTGGTTCCAGAATACTTCCAGCTCGCGCGGGTCGCGTTCGTTCCACCCCATCATGCTGACTTGCACGTCGCGCTGTTGCCCGACCAGCAATGCATAATTCCCTTCCGCGTTCGTGCGGAACTCGTCGCGAAACCCGAACTCCAATCCGGCGATCAACCGCTGACTCGGATCCAGAGGCTGGGTCACCTGCTGTCGCTTATCCTGCTCCGTATTGACGAGCACCGGCCGAATCGGCCCGCGACGTTCGGGAAAATTACCGTTGGTGCACCCGCAGAGGTTTTCCCAATTGAAGACAAGCGAGACATCGAAAGACGTATCTGTCGGGTTGTTCACGTGGAATGACATGAATATCAGCGGAAGCGTGCTCGCTTCATGGTCGTAGGGAATGATGGGCGTCAACGCCGTCCACGTAATGTCGAGCGGATACTGCGGATCGTCCAGCTTGTAGTGTGAACAAGGGTAAACGCCGCGCCACGCCAGACGCTGCGAGGCCGTGTACGGCGCAACGATACCCGCCTCGTCAAACGGCAACATGCTGTCAGTTTGAAGCAAACGCAGCGCCACTTTGCCGCGCCGCGCCGCGCGCACGCCGATAAGCGTGCCACCCGCCAGCTCGATGCGCTCCTCCGCCGTGCGGTTATTGTTGATGGTGATGTTTCGAAATCGGCCATCGCGCCCGAGTTCACAGCATCCCGCGCCGACGCCGCCCAAAGGCACGCCTGTCGTCTGCTGATTGGATTCGGCCGCTTCCGCTGCGTCGCTAAAATAATTCGGAGACCCTTGGGACACCGTTGTTCCTCATCCACCCAAGTGCTTGGTCATGATTAGCGCATCTTCGTTCGTGCTCGGGTAATACCTGCGCCGCCGTCCCGTCACCGCGAAACCGAGGCTCTCGTAAAGGTTCCGCGCACGAATGTTCGACTCCCGCACTTCGAGCGTGGCGGATAATATGCCATTGCGCATCGCGGTATCGAGAATGTGTTGCAGCAAACGACGCCCCAGACCTTGCCGCCGGTACGAGTCGCGTATCGTGACACTCGTGATATGCGCCTCGTCGATAAGCGGCCAATATCCTCCATATCCGACAAGCTCTTCGCCAAACTTCAGCACGACAAACTCGGAACGTGAATGATCGATCTCCTCCTGGAACATTCCTTCCGTCCAGGGTTCCGGATAGGCCTCCTGCTCGATCTCGAGTATTTCCTTGAGATGCGCTTCGGCAATGCGTTCAAAGCGGAGATCCGCCGCGTTGGACACACTCATGGTGCTGCCTGCGCCCGGATGACTTCCGGCTGCGACATGCGCAGGTAAACCGGAACGATCTGTGCCGCATCGGTCTTGCATCCGCTCGCGAGCAGCGCCAGCGCCTCCGCGCAAACTGCCCCCGCGCGCGGCGCGCGAAACGCCGGACCCAGCACACAGGCCGCCGGCATCCGCGTGGCGATGCGCTCCCGATACAGCTCAGCCCCGTCACCCAGAAATATGGTGTCCTCCGGAAGGCCATCCAAAAACGATTCGACAGCCGCCACCCGGTCCACGCCCAGCTTCGTGCGGGCGCCGCCCTCAAACCGGTATACGGCCCCGAACACTTCCTTCATTTTGGCGTCTAACAGAACAACGACGGTCGCATCCCGAAACGCGCCCAACCGGGTCATGGCGTCCAGGGTGGGAACGGCAACCATAGGCTTGCCCGTGGCAAGCGCCAGCCCTTTCCACGCCGCAACACCGATGCGCAGACCCGTGAAAGAACCCGGTCCCGCCGATACCGCAAGGAGGTCAAGGTCATGCAAGTCCATACCGGCTTCGCGAAGCACCCAATCGACGGTGCTCATCAGCCGTTCCGCGTGGGCGCGGCCACAGTCCACCACCGCCTCGGCAACGATGCGCTCTCCATTACAGATAGCCACCGTATTGACGGGCGTGCTTGTATCGGCGGCAAGTGTTTTCATACCAATCCTGGGCTTGTCACAAGGCAGCGCGTAATACCGCCAACCTTCGGGAGTAAAACGGACTATACCGATCATATCCGCCAAATGCCGATCGGTCAATTCCCGTGAACGTCCTCTTGCAGCGAAGTAAGACGGGTTGGAAAAAAGCGGCTCTAGTGCTACAATCGCCGGGTGATACGTCATCATCTCGTTGCGGGTTAACGGTGTAACAGAACATTGGAGGACATTTCGATGAAACGGTATTTGGCTACGGTAGCGCTCGGTCTTTTTTCGGTATTGCTCGTGCCGTCCTGCGGTCCGAAGGATACATCGCAGGCAAACGTTCCCCCGAGCGTGGCATCGGCGCGCGAACTGCGCCAGATGAAAGAACAGCCGCAAGATTACGATCCGAAGGCCCTGGAAGCTGCCGGGCTTGATCCCTCGCTCGGCACGCCGGGCGGCCTTACGACGGGCGGTGAACCGGCAGCAGGCGCAGAAGCCGCGCCTGCCGAGTAGGCCTTACAAGTTACGCCAAGCACTGACGCTGCAATCAGTGCATGGAAGTTTCTAAATCCAACCCCGCGGAAACTGGCGTTCCGCGGGGTTGGTACTTTCCGCCCATATACGATGCAGTAGCAACCACTACCGCTTTGGTGCTCGAGATCGCCATGCCCGAACGCCAATAGTCGTTGTCGCTACAGTGCAAGCGGCCTCGCGCGGATTCATGAGGACTTCTCCTGAGTGTTGAAGGGATGCAGGGGGACATACTCTGTCGCGCACGCTGTAATCAACGGTCGGAGCGAACATATGCTCTCCTGCCTCTCCCAAAGGTTGGCATGCTGCAACCCAACCGATGGTGAGTTGTGGTACGCGGGTGACTTGCACGGCACGTCAAACGCAAAATCGTCGCGTGTGAACGCCCGTCGTTTCTAGAGACGCCGGCCCAACCCAAAGCGAAACCAAACGAATGCGATGAACGATACCCGCTGGAGTTAGGTGGATGCCGCCCCGTTGGGGCGGAATCTGGAGGGGTGATCCTGACCTGGGGTGCGCGTTCCTCGCGCGCACCCCAGGCTACACATATCCCGGCCCCTTGGGCCGAAAAAGGCGTGGCCCGAGTCCCTAGGGTTCCGAGGCACACAGATAGGCGTCCAACACACCCATTGTTCGGTTCCTAGGCCTGAAAGACCCGGATGGCGCGGCCCGAATCCCTAGAGTTCGGAAGCGCGGGATGGGCGTCGACCACACCTACAATTCAGCGCTTGGGCCTGAAGGGCCCGGATATGTGTAGCCAGGGGTCACCCGCGAATAGCGGGTGACCCCTGGACATCGTCCCCAACAAACACCTTCCCCCAACGGGGGAACATCACCACCACCACTTGGTGATTCAAAACCCACACAAAAAAAGTGAGCCCGGACCTTTCGGTCCGGGCTCCAGCACTTCACGCCGGGTCTGGCGTGGATAACTCAGGGTTTAGAAATAGGCGCGGTTCACGCTGTCTTCGGTGAAGGGCCAGTGCTTCGAACCCGGTTCCGCGAAGAAGCGGACGAATTCAACGTGGCCGTCCATGAAGAGAACGTTCGAACCACCAGGAATGTGGTTCATTTCGTCGATGTACTGGCTCTGGTCCGGCGTAAAGATGCTACCGGGTGCCGTACCCGTCGCGCTTGCACCGCGTGCGCAATCCCAATATACCGGCACTTCAGATTCCGCCTTCGCAGAGGAAGCCGGGTTCGTGATGTCGGTGATAAGGAAGCGCGCGATACCTTCACGCATGTGCGGCGCACGAACTCGCTCACCGCCGTTGAAGTTCTCCAGCTGAATACGGATGTCGCTGTTGATACGGTTCCAACCGCAGGCACCCTGATTCTGGGCATTGATGGACTGGGCAGTTGCATCGTTGCTGTCAAGGCACACAGAGATTATCTGCAGATCTTCGATCGTCGTCGTCCAAGCCGGATTGATCAGCTTCGGACGGTACGAGTACGAGATGTTCGTCGTGCGCAGCCAGTAACCAGCGGAAGCGTCCGCGATACGGGCCTGGGCCGCCGCCTTCATCGAGGATGGCGTCTTGATGTCGTTGATCGCGGGAGCTACACCCCACGACGTGTTGATCCGGCGGAAGAAGCTACCGCCACCTGCGGCGATTTCTGCATCCTTGTTGATCTTACCGGTCGTGCGGCTCGCTTCCGACGGGCAAAGGATCAGGTTTGCATCGGTCATGTATTCGGGGAACAACTGTCCACCGTCGATGTCCGACCAAACGCTGAGCGTATTCGCCGTTGCACGCGTGTAGTCTTCGTCATAACGAACCATGTTGTACGGGTAGAGGTCGTTGTTCTCACCAGTCCACATCTTGATGATGATACCCATCTGCTTCAAGTTGTTCTGGCAGCTCGAACGACGTGCCGCTTCGCGGGCACGAGCAAGTGCCGGGAGGAGAATCGCCGCCAAAATGGCGATGATGGCGATTACCACCAGCAGCTCGATGAGCGTAAAGCCTTTCTTCTTCATTCAGGGACTCCTTTGGTCGATTGTCCCGGTTTCTACCTCTCGGCAGTTACCGATACCTCGATCCTCAGTTCAATTGTTATTAGTTATGAATTACTGCAAGGAACATTGATTCAAGAGCCCAAACAAACACACTAGACTCGATACTACAAGATACGAGTGAATTTGCCCCTCCCTAAGTTTTGCATGTCGACGAGCGATCACGCAGCCACGTTTCAACCCGTTTGGAGTGCCTTACGTCCTAAATATACAAGACAACTCCAATTTTTGACAAGCACTTTTTTCTGGAACCTCGTCCCTTCGGTCGATTCCCGCCGACCCCAGTCTCCCCGCTCATTTTTCCGCGCCGGGCCTCCCTGCTATACTTCCCACTTGTCGGAAATCCACCCTCAACACTAACATATTGCAATTAAATGAGTTATATACGATTTGAAAACGTCGAAAAGCGCTTCGCGGGGGTTTCCGTCGTCCGGGACATCAATCTCCGCGTCGAGGAAAAGGATAAAGTCGGCCTGATCGGCCGCAATGGCGCAGGCAAGAGCACGCTTTTTCGCCTCATGATGGGCGACTTCGAACCCGATGAAGGCACCATCGAGCGCATGCGCCGGATGCGGGTGGCCTGCCTGGCCCAGTTGCCGGAGCTCGATCCCAATGACACAGTCTTCGACGTCGTGCTTCGCTCGTTTGCCGATATCCTCGCGCTGGAACAGCGCCTCCGTACGCTCGAAGAACAACTCGGCACCGGCGATGAATCCGTCCTAACCGTCTACAGCGCTGCGCAGGAAGAGTTTCAACAGCGCGGCGGCTACGAGTTTCGCACGCAGATTAAACAGGTGCTGCACGGGCTCGGCTTCACCATCAACGATTTCGATTTGCACGCCAGCGCGCTAAGCGGCGGCCAGCGCACGCGCCTCATGCTCGCCCTGGTGCTCTTGCAGGATGCAGACCTGCTGCTGCTGGACGAACCGGAAAACCATCTCGATCTCGAGGCGCGCGAGTGGCTCGAAAGTTTCCTCCAGGGTTGGCCAAGGGCCTTCGTGATCATCTCCCACGATCGCCGCACGCTAACCGCGGTCACAAATCGCATCATCGAAGTAGAGCGCGGCACCGCGCGCGCCTACACCGGCAACTACGAATCTTTTCTCGCGCAAAAAGCACTCGCCGCCGAACAGCAACTAAAAACCTACACGCGCCAACAGGAACAAATCGCGAAAGAGGAAGCATGGATCAACCGCTTCCGCGCAAAGGCGACGAAGGCGTCGCAGGTCCAAAGCCGTATCAAACGCCTGGATAAACTCGAGCGGGTCGACGCCCCCGTGCGCGACGCCGCGAACGCGCGCTTTTCGCTGGGCGGCGTTGAGCGCAGCGGCGCACTGGCGCTGGAAGTGAAGAATGTGTCAATGGCGTACGGCAATCTCACGCTCTATGAGAAACTAAGCTTTACCGTCGAGCGCGGCGAACGCGTTGGCATCATCGGTCCGAACGGCGCGGGAAAAACCACGCTCTTGCGCCACGTTGCCGGCCGCCTCGAAGGCGGCTCGGGAGAAATAAAACTTGGCCACAAGGTCTCGCTGGGCTTCTATGATCAGCACCACGAAGGCATGAACCGCGCAGGCGATGTCCTCCGTGAAATCGGACGTGTTCGCCCGGACATGACGCCCGAGCAAGTGCGCACCTTCATGGGTCGCTTCCTCTTCACTGGCGAAGATATTTTCAAGGCAGTATCGTCATTGAGCGGCGGCGAACTGAGCCGCGTGGCGCTGGCCAAGCTCATACTCACCGGCGCAAACCTGATCCTGCTCGACGAACCGACCAACCATCTTGATATTGCCTCGCGCGAAGCGCTGGAAGCCGCGTTGGCCGATTATTCCGGCAGCATTCTCATGGTTTCGCATGATCGCACGCTCATCGACAAGCTGGTCGATAAACTCGTCATCATCGAACACGGCCACTCCGAAGTGCATCTCGGAAACTATACGCACTATCGATGGAAACGCGCCGACCAGGCCCAGGAGTCTGCCCCGCGCTCCACCGAAGACGTGCTAAAGATTCGCCGCGACAAGAAGAAGTCGCAGCGCGACAAGGATTCGCAAAAGGATCAACGCAAACGCCGAAACTCGCTCGAAGATCTCGAACGCGACATTGCGGAAATGGAAGAATTAATCGCCGCGTCGGAGGCGCGGTTCAGCGCGCTCGATCCAGCCGACTACGAAAAAACGCGCCAGGCATCAGAGGAATACGAAGGCCTCAAGCGCGATCTCGCCGAAATGTACAAAGACTGGGAGCGCCAAGCCGACGAACTTAGCAATACCTAGCCCGCATTGCTCGCCGCATCAAACTTTTATGCGCCAGTTTGATGAGCATTAAGCGGTGAGAAATCCGGGCTTGCGCCTGCCGCGTAACCTTGTGGTTACTTACCCGTTTCTTTCGTGATGCGCGCGATGATGCTCGTCGTCGAGCGGCCTTCCACCACCGGAAGTATCGCTATCTTTCCGCCGTACGCCTCCACCGCCTTGCGCTCGGGCTGCACGATGGTGTCGATGGTGTAATCGCCGCCTTTGGCATACACGTCGGGCTTCAACGTTTTGAGAATCTCCAGCGGTGAGTCTTCGTCAAATACGGTCACCAATCCAACGCACTCAAGTGCGGACAATACGAACGCCCGATCCATCTCATTAATGATGGGCCGTTCGGGGCCTTTCACTTTCCGCACCGAAGCGTCACTGTTGAGCCCAACCACCAGCACGTCGCCCAATGCCGCCGCGCGCTGCAGGTAGGTGATGTGTCCGAGATGCAAAATGTCGAAACATCCATTGGTCCAAACCACGCGCTTGCCTTCGGCGCGCAGCCGCTCGAGTTCCCCCTTCAACTCGCCAAGCCCTTTCAACTTCGCCGGGCCAGATGCGCTGAACAGTGCCCGCTCGAGTTGCGCGATAGGCACCGTAACAACCCCGCGTTGTGCTACCGCTACGCCCGCGGCAAAATTGCCGATCTGAGCGGCATCTTTCAGATCGCCCCCGGCAACCAGCGTAACCGTCACGGCGGCAGTCACGGTGTCGCCCGCGCCCGTAACGTCCACCACCGATCCCGGATCCACCGTTGTCGGAAAATCGTCAACCGCGCCGTCCGATGCAAATACACGAATGCCGTGCTGTCCGCGGGTCACCAGCGCGTTCTTGCACACCTTCAACAACGCCGCGCCCGCTGCGTTAAGCGTCGCTTCATCTTGCACGTCAATGCCGGTCCCAATGCCCGCTTCGCGATCGTTCGGTACCATGACGTCGAACCCGTGAAATTCCCCTGCGCGTCCGCGGGAATCGCCCACGGTTATAAGTTTGTACTTCTCCGCGCACTTCACCACCGCGTCCAGCACGCGGCGCGTCGCGACCGATGTCACCTGATCCGTCACGATGATCGCGTCCACCTCCGGCGCGCGTTCCCAGATATTGGCGATGATCTGCTCTTCCACATCGCCATCTACAAGAACCGGCGTCGGCGTGTCCGTGCGGAGGATCTCCTGAGTAGGAATGTTGAAGCCGCCCGCGCGCAACTTCCCATAGGTGTTGGTTGCGCGAGTCGGATGCACCACCACGCCGGACGTGTCCACTTTGCGCAGCGCAAATTCCTTGCGCACAATGTCGGCGTTTACGTCATTGCCCACGTAACCGATCATGTAGGTCTTCGCGCCCAGCGCCGCAACGTTGCACGCCGCATTGCCCGCCGCCCCGGGATTATGCTTGCGCTCGTGTACTTCGTAAATCGGAATCGGCGCCTCGAGGCTGATCCCGGTGACTACGCCATAGACATTCTCATCGAGATAGATGTCGCCGACCACCAGAACGCGCGCTTCCGAAAAGCGCGCCAACAAATCGCGAAAATGCGCCGTATCCATATGTTGCCAAGAACTCCGAAGTACGTGAAAAAGTGCACAGAATGGGGGAGAGTGTACCGCGCAATCGCCAGCCATGTCCACGCACCCGCCAAAACTCGTAGGCGTGCGCACCGCTATGGCACCCTTACCAAATGCACCTCACGGAACGTCGCATAACCGAGCTCGACGGCATTCGCGGTTTGGCGGCCTTGGGCGTTGTTGTTTACCACTACCACAAGCATCTCGAAGCTGCGCCGCTCGACAGCATCCTGTTCCCTGTCTATCGCGGTGGGTTGCTCTTTGTCGATCTCTTCTTTGTCTTGTCCGGCTTTATTCTCGCTCAGGTGTACTCCCGCGAAGCCCGCTACCCGACCGTGCGCTCTGCGCTCGTTTCGCGCGTGGCACGGCTCTACCCGTTACATCTACTCACGCTCGTATTAGTCGGCGCATTGCAGAAGCTGCACGTCATCCTGACCGATCACTGCTTCATCTACGTCTACAACGACTGGTACCACCTCGCGCTGAATGTCTTCATGCTCAATGAGTCCGGCCTGCAGCGCGGCTTCTCGTTCAATGGCCCTTCCTGGTCAATCTCCACGGAATTCATTGTAAATGTCCTGTTTCTACTCGTAGCCTTGCGCAGCCCGAGACGTGCCCTCTTTCTCGGAGCAACGCTCGTTATCGGAATGCTGGCGCTGGATGCCGCACTCGGGTGGACCGAGCCCCCGCGCTACCTTGAACCGTTCAACCGGTTGTTCCGCTGCTTCATGAGTTTCGGCGTTGGCCTCGTCCTATGCGAGTTCCATGAGCGCACACGATCACGGCGGGTACCGGCGTGGTTCGCGGAGACCGCCTTCATCGCCGCGATCGTGTCAATGCTGTACCTCATGGCTCAGCCAGACCGACCCGCCGTTTTCTACGCACTCAGCCTCGCGATATTCCCGGCCATCATTCTCTTGTCGCTGCGGTCCAAGGCCGTTGCATCCGTATTGCGGGCGCGCCCCGTCATTCACCTGGGCCATATCTCGTTCTCGGTCTACCTCCTCCACTATCCCCTAGAACTTCTGTATCGCGATGCAATGGCCTTGACCGGAATTCGCCCCGATTTCGACAATCCCATTGTCCTTGCCCTCGTAGTGGCGACTTGTCTGGGCGCCTCCCACTACACATGGAAGTATTTCGAAGTACCCGCGCGGCGGTGGGTTCGGAAGCGGCTGGGATGACTGAGCGGAAGCGTTGAAACCGCCCGCTCCCGCGGCAAGAAGCCTTTCCACACCCGCGTTGCCAGGAGCCGCCCGTACCCCACACCACAGGTAAAACGTTGACAAGCCCCCAACCCTGTGCTAGACTCCGAATGGTACGAAATGCCGCTTTTGCGGCACACCTACAGCTACGACTAGGGAGGGGCTTCCCGTGCGGATTTCGAGCAAACCTTGGGTCAAAGTGCTTGCGTTGCTTGTCGTTGCCGGCGTGATGATGCCGTCATTCAGCGCGCTCGCCGAAAGCTATGACCCGGATCAAATGATAACGCCTCCGACCGGCTTCGAGAAGCGGTTGACAAAACTCGGCCGTGGCGTCTCGAACATCCTCTTCGGATGGGCGGAATTGCCGGTCACCTTCGACGAAAAACTCAAGGAAGGCAAGCCCTTGGCGTACCTTCTGGGCGTTGTGCCGGTTCTGGGCACGACCCGCGCCGTCCTGCGCACCGGAACCGGTGTTTTCGAGATCTTTACCTTCCCGGTCTCCGACCTCGAAGTGAATTTCGAGCCGATTCTCGAACCAGAATATATTTTCTAACGTACTTGACCAATTCCCGCGGGCATCAAGTGAGCATTTGCACTTGATGCCCTCGTTTTTTGCTCCAATGCTTGTGTAGCATGTCACAGGGGGATCGAAAGCGGTCATGTTGGAATGGACCAAACAGGGAGTGGCGGCTGTCGCGTCAGTCGAGCTGACGAACGGCCAAAGGGGGCGCTGTGTGCTGCTCGGCCCCCGGGAAAACCCCAAGGGCGCGGTGATTGTCCTGGCGGGTACAGGTAGCGCCGCGGAAACAAAACCCGTGCAATCCTGCGTTGATGACCTCGGGCCTGCTTTGCTCGTAGAAATTCTGTGCATGCAGGAGCGCATGTTCGGCGCTTCCGGCCTACCCGCTCCGGAGTTCGCATGAGCGCGCAATTCAACATCGATTCTCTCCTGGAAGAAGTGGTGACACTTCCCAGCCTTCCGTCTTCGGTCAGCCGCATCACGGAACTGCTCAATGACCCGTCGTCAAATCTTTCGGATGTCGCCTACGTTATCCAGACCGATCCCGCACTCGCCCTGAAAACCCTTCGCCTCGTGAACTCCGCCTATTACGGCGTAGGGCAGCGCGTGAACACCGTTGAGCACGCGGTCACCATGCTGGGCATTAAAGTAATCCGCAATCTGGCATACACCGCCGCCGTATTCGAAACGTTTGAAAGAGGCTCCGGCGAACTGCTCCACCACAGCGTCATGGCGGGAATCGCCATGCGCGCAGTCCTTGAACATTCCGCATGCCGCGGCATGATCGATCCCGATGAGGCCTTTGTGTACGGCCTGCTGCATGATGTCGGCAAGATTCTCTTTTACGAGTTCCTTCCAAAGGAATCGGAAAGCGCCACCCTCATGAGCCATACCCGCAAGCTCCCAACCTATCTGGCCGAGCGGGAAGTGATTGGCGTCGACCACGCCGAGTTGGGTTGCCGCCTCATTCAGAAATGGGGCCTGTCCGATCAGTTGGCGTGGGCGGTCGCCGGGCATCACCAGCTTGACGCCGTGGAAGACGTAAACCTCCGGCCGCTGGCCGCGGCGCTTGGCATCGCCGACTATATCTGCGGCGCATCCGGTGTGCCCGCAACGCCGCGGGCAATTGTCCAAATCGACTCCCGGCATTGGACGGCCGCCGGCATTTCCTCAAAGCAAATTCCCGCGGTGTTGGATCGGTTCTTTGCGTCGATCGGGTTCGTTGACGAACTGATGCGGCTGGCCGTGTAGGCGGCATCACGCCGGGCGGCACGATACGATGCACTTGCTCGAACTATCGTGCGACCGGTTCCGCTGCCTGACGGGTCTCCGCTTTACTCCCTGCCCGGGACTAAACGTGATCCGAGGCGAGAACGCGCAAGGAAAAACGTCAATCCTCGAGGCCTTGCTTTACGCGGCGACAACGAAAAGTCACAGGACCGCCACCGAATCCGATCTCGTTCAGCGCGGCGAGAATAACTTTCGCATCGCCGCGCATGTGCAACGCGCGGCGCGCGATATCCAGGTGGATGTATCCTGGGCCTCCGGCGCGAAGCGCATAAAAGTCAACGGCATAGCGCAGACGCGCGTTAGCGATGTGCTTGGCAAAATCAACGTCGTCATTTTCTCGCCGGAAGACGGTGAACTGGTGCGCGGCTCCGCATCACATCGTCGAACCTTTGTCGATGTCGAAATCTCGCAACTGAATGCGCCCTACCTGCACGCCCTGCAGCGATATCGTCAGGCCATGCGCCAGCGCAATGAAATTCTCCGCAACCAGAAAACAGACGAAGCGCTGCTGGATGTGTACGACGTCCAACTCATCGAACACGGCACCATCCTGATCGACGAGCGCCGCGCATTTATCGATCAGCTTGCCCCGCTTGCGGCCGATGCCTATCGCGCCATCGCCGGACAGGAAGAAATGCGCGTGGCCTACAAGCCCGATATTCGTGAAACCGCCGCGTTCGCTGAGTCCCTCGCCGCGGCGCGCAAGACGGACTTGCGGCAGTGCATTACGTCTCGCGGACCCCATCGCGACGATCTCGATTTCGTCATCGACGACAAGCCCGCGAGGCAGTTCGCCTCACAGGGACAACAAAAAACGGCCGGGCTCTCGGTGAAGCTCGCCGAACTCGAACTCATGCGGCAGCGCACCGGAGAATACCCCATCTTGTTGCTCGACGATGTCTTTGCCGAACTGGACACCAATCGCGCGCGACACGTTCTCTCCACGATTTCACCCGAAGTGCAGTGCCTGATCTCCACAACGGAATTCACGCTCACGGAGGAGTTGGAAAAACGAAACCCGCGTATCTTCACGATCCAGAAGGGCGTTCTCGCCGCCCAGTAAACCTGTCGCGTACATGATTCTTCCTGCTGCCGTTTTTCTTGGCGCAGTACAGATAACCCGTGCGATTGGTTTTTGGCTATACTGCATGTAATCGGAATAGCACAGAGGAGGCGGGGCGAATGGCGCGATACGGAAGCGAATACACCGAAACGTTCACCGTCGATGTTCCCATCGACGACGCAAAAGCGCATTTCAGCAACCTGGACGCAATCGCCAAGTGCTACGGCGACGTAAAATCGGCCAAGAAACTCGCCAAACCCGGCACTATGAAATTGACCCTGAAGCCAAAAACCGAAATTGGCGTCACCTTTAATGGCGAGCACACGTGCACATGGTCGTTCAAAGACGCCAAGACGCTGGTCTGGGAATCGGATGGCAAGGGCAACATCATTTCAAAAGGTTCGGCAAAGTTCACCGCGGTTGGCAAGAAGAAAACGAAGATCACCTACACCGAGCACATGGAACTCGACATGGAAGTCGCGTTCTTGTTGAAGGCGCTAATCGGCCCAGTGGTTACGAAACAAATCCGCGACGGGGTTCACGATTATCTCGAGCGCATGCGGGACATGCTTGAATGATCCAGGTCTGACGAACGAGAGCATTCCAAACAAAAGCGCTCCATCGAGGATTGTTATTTCATGACCTCTATTCATGACGGACCTCCGTCTCGCGCATTCACTCCAAGGCCTTTGCACGGAAACGTGTCGTTTGTCTCGATTCGGAAGCAAAGCGTTTCCATGGCAATGAGTGCGTCGGTTTCGCAAGCGCCGCACGGCAATTGCACGTGCTGGGGTATCCCGTTTGAAATTGATCGACCGATCCTTGCCAAGCACAAGTCGGTGCGTGTGCCTCTCGACGCCTTCCGATCACCGTGGCTGGTTTTTATGCACACCAGCGATGTCGAACGGCTGCCATACAACAAAGACGGATTCATTTCGCCGATGCGCGGAAACGGCCGTCTTGGCGAACTCGTCGCAACCTATGTGTTGCACTACGCCGATGGCACCGATGCGCGACACGCCATTCGCCGCCGCCGCCAGATCGGCATGGTGCAGCGAATGTCCTGGGGCGAGAATTGCACGGAGTGCGTTGTCCATCGCAAGCCTTGTCCCATTCCCTTGGTCAGCGAACAGGCATACGACGCGCCGACGGGCAATCGCGGCTCTTTCTACGGCGTCAGCACCACGCGTGTGCAACAACCGGATTTTCCATCATGGGCCAATTATCTCTGGGCATGGGAAAACCCGCATCCCGATAAGAAAATCGTTGGCTTAACGGTCGAACCCTGTGGGTTCACCGTTATTCTATCTGGTGTTTCGTCGGGGTCGGTTGCGTCGAACCCGCTGCGCTGGAATGCGCGACAGAAATGCGTGTTGCGGTTGCCGCGCGGCGAAAAATTCGATCCAACGCTCGATGTCTACGGGCAACTCAAACAGATTCAACTCGATCTCGGCCAGATCATTTCCGCCCAGCCGCGTTACATCTACCCGAACAAGACTTGGCCGAAATCGTATGACAATCAACTCCCCGACGTATCGAATCGCGAAGTGCTCGTCGAATACACCGCGCACCCAGACGCGCGCTTTCATCTACTCGGCAAGTCGATTGCCGCGAAAGTCATTGCTTCGTCCAAGACAACTGCAGTCTTGGCGCCGGTTGCACCCGCAACGCAGCGCGTGACGCTTCGCGTGGTCGAGCGTGGCAGCAAGAAACCTGTGCCGGTAAAGTTGCACGTCCACGGTGAAGCGGGGGAATACCTTGCCCCGCTTGATCGCCATCGCACTCCCAACACCGGTTGGATTGAAGACTACAGCCCGGACTTCGTTCATCAGAATCTGCATCGGTGCGCGTACATCAACGGGGAAACGGTTATCGATCTGCCAATTGGCAGGGTCTACGTCGAAATTAGCAAAGGTTTCGAGATCGCGCCGGTTCGCAGAGTTCTGTCCGTCTCGCCCTCGACAACATCACTCTCAATCGAAATCGAGAGGGTGCTTGATTGGCGCGAGCGCGGTTGGGTCACCGCGGACACCCACGTGCATTTTCTTTCCCCGACCACCGC
>CALEZK010000054.1 GCA_937928585.1 uncultured bacterium
GGTGCGGGTCGGCCAATACCCATGCCACCAGACACCCAGCAGATTGAATAAAAGCAGCGCGGCGCCGGGTAGCAGGAAAATGGGAATGACCAACAGGTATCGAATACGGGAAGGCATCCCATAAGTGAACTCCCACTTATTTAGGCTCATCATGGTCCACCCAAACGCAAGGAGTAGAAGGACGCTGAAAGCGACGTACACCCAGGCAGTAAATCGGTAGTGCGCGGGAGCATGCGGCGTTTGCGTCGCGCTGAACTTCCGGCGAATTCTCAGAATTGGCCATCCGACAAGCGCTGAGAGGAGTATCAACAGCAATGTCGCGACGTAAAGTATTTGCCATTTGGATTTCTCGTACCAGGCAACGCGTTCGAATGCGCTTCCATCAAACAGCATGTGCGTGACGTTCCCGTCCTTGGACGTCCTGAACACCATGGTGGTACCGGTGCGCAGGTCGGTGAACACGCCATCCTTCGTTTGAATAAATCGGCGTGCGGCCGATTCTCCACCGGAGAGGACCAACGCGTTCTCGCCCGCGCGCGAAACTTGGGTCTGTTCGAGGAGTGTCGCCAGTTTCTCAATAGTACGACGCGCATACCGATTATTTCGGTAGACACCGGTGTATTTTCCAGCGTCTTCTCCAAGCGGCAATGCGGCCGTTTCATCTATGGGTTGCGAAGCGGGGAAATAGCGGTCCATGAACTGTTGCTGAACCACACCTCGCAATTGGCCGTCATCGACGGTACACGAAGTAAACACGCCGACGCCCTGATCGGGTAGCAGCCAAATCTGACTCGCGAATCCGTAAAAATCACCCCCATGTTCAAGGTAACGATGGCCATTTCTCGTGCCCGTAAAAAAACCAACGGCCATTCCGCCAAGCAGGCGTTCGTCTTGCTTGAAGTGGACGCGCTGCAGGATTTCAGCGGTCGCCTCCGAATAAATGCGCGATCCACCGTATCGCCCCTTCTGAAGATGGGCGATCATATAGCGCGCCATGTCGGTCCCGCAGCTTAGCATCGTGCCCGCGGGCCCAATGCAACCGTGGTCAAACGGCACCGGCTTCACGACGCCGCCCACAACCTCATATCCCTGCGCAACGTCCGGCGCAAGGGCATCGGTCCATTCAAAGCTCGACTGGTTCATGCCAAGCGGAGAAAAGATATGGTCGCGAACGTAGGAGTTATAAGGCTGGTTGGCGATCAGCTCAACGAAATAACCGGATAGCGCAACACCGTGGTTCGAATAACTGACTGTTTCGCGCGCGGGCATGACTTGTGGCGGCATCCGCTTCACGAGATACGCGCTAAGCGCCGGCACATCCGCCTTGTTAAGGCGCGTCATCGCGATGGCGCGTTCGTCGAACCCTGCCGTATGGTTTACGAGATCAATGACGCGAATGGGCTGGCCGTACATTTCCGGTAACGATATCGGCACACCGTATTTCTGGAGCACCTCGTTCGCAGGGGTTTCGAGCCCAATCTCTCCACGCTCAACAAGTTGCATCAGGGCCGTTGCATTAACCGTCTTGGACACGGACGCGATTCGAAACAAGGTGCGGTCCGGCAACACCGGTGCTTTGGTGTCGCGATTGGCATAGCCATAACCTTTGTTCATGAGAACGTCGCCGTTCTGAACAATTACGAGCACCGCACCGGGAATCTGGCGCTGTCGCATGACTGTGCCCATGACGCCATCCATGAACGCCTCAACTTCGCGAGCATCAATGGTCGGCGACGGCTGTTGCGCGCGCGCGCTTGGCGTGCACATTGCCCAAACTAGCAACATGACCGCGCTGCAATTAAATACGAGACGCATGCCATCTCCTCCCCACTTGAGTGGCGCCATCATGAAGCAATCATTCTCGCGCGGTAGGCGTAACTTCAAACTCCATACGCTCACCTTTGCGAATGACAGCGATCTTCACCGGCTCACCGATCTTTAACGCTTCGATTGCATAGGTATAGTCATAGATGTTCTCGATTTTCTTGCCGCCCAACTCGACGATTACGTCGCCACCCCGCACGCCTGCCGTATGCGCCGGCCCCCCTTCGGCAACGCCGGAGAGCGCCAACCCGACAACATCGGCCTGCGCGTAATCTGGTATCGTGCCGAGATAGGCGCGCAGTCCAGTGCTGGTTCCGCCGTCTTTTGGCTTTGCCTGGCCGATATAGTCCGGAACGGTCTCTCGATTGGCGAGGGAACGTGTAACATTCGCCAGGAACTTCGAGATCTGCGCTGCGCCCTCGCAGTTTACTTTTTCCGCTATATCACGCGGCGAATGATAGTCTTCGTGAGCGCCCGTAAATGCATTGATAAAAGGCACCCCTTTAACAAAGAAGGACGTGCAGTCTGTTGGCAGATAGCTGTCGTTTTGCGTCGCTATCGAAAGGTTTACGCCTTCGTTCTGAAGACGAATCTCCTCCGCCCAAATCGAACTCGAGTTGACGCCACCAATGATTGCTTCATCCCCAAGCCGGCCAATCATGTCGAGGTTGACATACGCGCTAACTGCCGGCGACAAGGTATCCGTATCAAGCGACTCGGCAAGCGTGCGCGTGTAGTGGCTGGAACCTAACAGCCCGAGTTCCTCCCCCGACCACGCTGCAAAAACAATGCTTTGCCTCGCGGGTGGCGATGCCCCATCGCCATTGGTAAACCATTGCGCAATCTCCAGCATGCCCGCAATGCCGGAAGCATTGTCATCGGCGCCATAGTGGATTCGGGTACGCTCGTCGTCGCGCGCAAGCGATCCTGCGCCTGCCGCCGGGCCAAGGTGATCAATGTGGGCGCCGACTATCACCATCGATTCGGACGGCCCGGACGGCGGATCGAGCCGCGCCAATACGTTTCGTCCCGTTCGCTTTTCCTGCTTAATGTCAACCGTCGCGGCAAGACGCGCATCGGGAATCGGAAAACCCATCATCGGATCGCCACCGTCCAATTTGTCCTGCAGTTCCTGCAAGGTCTTGTTTGCCGGCTTGAGCAAGGTATTCGCGATTGTCTCATCAATGCTCAGTGCCGTCAGACCCGATCCTGCGTAAGACGCGTCTACGCTGATCGGAACCAGTGGCTGCGCGGATTCAGAATTTGGCCCGGTGACAACCAGAACGCCCAAAGCCCCGCGATCCCGCGCCAACGTCGCTTTCTGGCGTAATCCAGCGTATTGCGTCAGATGCAGTCTTCTCTCGGTTGATACGTCTTCGGGAATGAATCGAAACATGAGCACCCACTTATCCTTCACGTCGAGGTGCACATACGAATCATACTCGGGCAGCGACTCCAACGCCGGCACCACGAGCCCATACCCCGCGAACACGATAGGTGCTTCAAACTGCCCCGTCCTCGAAAACGCCATTGGCCGCCACGATTGGTCAACGGTAAACGGCACTACGTTCTCCCCCAAAGTGACGGCAAGCATGTTTCCCTCCCCAAGAGAAACCCCTGCCGTAAATTCGAAGGGCTGAAAGAACGCGCCATCGTCGCCCGCAGGCTTCAGGTTAAGGCCTTGGAATACTTTCGCGACGTAGTCCGTCGCGATTCGCTCGCCTTCTGTTCCCGTCATGCGGCCCTGAAGTCCATCCGACGCAAGATAGTAGACATGGCGCTTGATGTCCTCCGCATGAATCTGAGGGACCATCGTTGCCACGTCTGGCGGCGCGGGCGTGGGTTGTTGCGCGGTCGCGCCAATGCAAATCGGCAGTAAAAGGTAAAAGATGCGGCTTATCGGGTGCTTTTGCGACATGTTCCGGTTCCGTGTCCATTCAAGCTGTCTATAAGGTGCCGAATGATACCATAGGGGAAATTTGTTATACTCTCGCCGTCTGTGGACCGGGTGCTTTCCATGGCAAATCGTAACGACATACCGCATTTGATCGATCTGCTCGACGACCATTCGCAGAACGTGCGGGATCACGTCTTGCGCGAGTTGCTCGCCTTCGGGCCCGCATTGGAAGTGGAGATGCGCGCGTTAATCGACCGCCTACCCGCTGAAAAACGGCGACTGGCGGAATGGATGATTGCATCGCATCGGCAGACGCAAGTCCGCTGGGAATCATGGCGCGCATGGCCGGAGCTCGAAAGTCCCACCGAACAGTTGGAAACTGCCTTCGAGTTGCTGGCGCAATTTCAATATGGCTGGAAGCCTCCCATCTTGCTGCGCGACTTGCTCGACGACCTTGCGCGCGACTTTCTCACGACTTGCCATACGCGCGACGCCTTGTCGCTGAGTCGTTTTCTGTTTGTGACAAAACAATTGCGCGGAAACACCGACGACTATTATTCGCCGCTGAACAGCAATCTGATACACGTCATTCAGAATCATACCGGCTTGCCAATCAGCCTCGTGTGCGTTTTCATACTCGTGGGCGGCAGGTGCGGTGTTGCGGTGGATGGCTGCAGCGCGCCGCAACATTTTCTGGCGCGGGCTCGGATCGGCGGAAGCACGTTGCTGTTCGATTGCTACAACGGCGGTCGCATTCTCACGGACAAAGAGACGAAGTCGATTCGTGCACATATGCCGTCGCATATGTGGCGCGTTCTGGCTGAACCCGCCCGTCCCATCGAGATTATCCGCCGGGTGCTGAACAACCTCGTTCACGCCTACACCCTTCAGGGGGACGGCGCGAACGCCGCGCTAATGCGAGAACTTAACGCGGCGCTGCCAACTCTCTAAGCCAAGCGCTTCTATTTGTTAGCGCGCATTCGCTGCGCGTTGTAGGCCAACCCGCGAGCATTTATCAGCACGTCCCCACCAAGCCGGGCGCGTTGTCCCTCGTTCAAACTGTTCCCGCAGGCTTCACACAGGTCCAATGCGATGATCTCAACCTTTGCGCGACAAAACTCCAACAAATCGTCGCCCTCCAGGGTCGTGCGTGAGGCGGTCTGTTGCACGGAATCGAACGCGTCAATTGTATGAATCAGGGTGGGCGCGGCGGCTTTCATGTTCTCCAGTTTCCCGAAATGCCCTACATAGGCGCGGTCGGCCCCCAGGGCCACGAGCCGTTCCACCGATCGCCGCGCTTCAATTGCGTCGAACTCCGTCGGCGTGGACAGGCACATGATATAGGGCCGCGCGGGATCAGGTGTCAGCCATTCGTAGTACAAGCCGAACGAATCGCCGCTGAAGACACCGTTCGAGGCCGAATCATGGATACAGATATGGTGTGAGGCATGCCCCAACGTATGCAGAAATGAAAATGTGCGCGCGCCAAATGGCAAAGTGTCGCTCTCTTCCACGGCCCGAATGCGCGCCTCATCGATCGGCTCAATCTCCCCGTAAAGTTTCTGAAAGATCTCCTCCCCGTATACCTGCTTTACAGCGGCAACGAGACGTTTCGGGTTCGCCATGTGACGCGCCGCGCGCGGATGACATATGAGCGTCGCGTTCGGACAGGCCTCCATAAGCGCCGCCGCTCCACCCGCATGATCCAAATGGATATGAGTGACAATGACGTAGTCAACGGCCTCCCGTGCGCCCCCCGCCTCGTCCAGCGCACCGAGAAGATATGGAAGCGCATGCACCGTATTCGTATCTACGAATGCTGCCCGCCCGTTCTCCACAACCAGGTAAGCCGAAGCAAAACCCGCCCCCCCGTAATGACAATCAATCGTAACAATGCCGTAATCCCGAGAAATCACTATGCACCTCCATAGCGCCACAGCCTGCCGTTTTTTCCGCGCGTGATCAAACAGAACCGTTTCCACAATTTGCCAACCCATCGAACACCAACAACTTCTGGACGATTGCAAGCGACCGCACTCGTTCTCGACCGCCGTGTCGCTGTTGAACTAAAGTTAATTTGTATACTCGGACGGTTTGAGCTATGTCAGGTTTGATTTTTCGGCGTTTTTCCCGCTATTGTTTGCGGTTCTTGGGTGCGCCCCGTCTGTTTCCACGAAAGGATTTTTTGCATGAAGATTCATGAGTATCAGGGAAAGGAACTTTTCCGTGCGTACGGGATTCCGACCCCGCAGGGTGAGGCCGTGAAGACGGCGGCAGACGCGGTGAAGGCCGCCTCCATCATGGGCATGCCCGTGGTGTTGAAGGCACAGGTGCACGTGGGCGGTCGCGGAAAGGCCGGCGGCGTCAAGGTGGTGGAGAAAATCACTGACGTTGAGGCCGTGGCGAAGAAAATCCTAGGGCTCACGATCAAGGATTTGCCCGTGAAGCAATTGCTCGTAACACCCGCCGCAAACATCACGCAGGAAGTCTACCTCAGCATTCTCATCGATCGTGGCGCGCGCAAAGCAGTTTTTATCGGTTGCTCCGAAGGCGGTGTGGAAATTGAAGTCACCGCGAAGGAGACACCGGAAAAGATTTTGCGGCTTGAAGTGCCCGCGACCAAATTGCGCACCGGAACCGCAGCCGATTACACGACGTTCGCGTCCCAACTGTTCAGCAATCCCGACCAGGCCGCGCAGGCCGCCGATATCATGGCGAAGATGGCGAAATTGTTCGCCGAGAAAGACTGCGCACTGGTTGAGATCAATCCGCTGATCGTCGACGACAAGGGCAAGGTTGTTGCGCTCGACGCGAAAGTCTTGCTGGACGAGAACGCCCTGTTCCGTCATGAAGACCTTGTTGCGCTACGCGACATGGATTCCGAAGATGCGGACGAACTTGCCGCAAAAGACGGCGGACTCAGCTTTATTCGCCTCGAAGGATCAATCGGCTGCATGGTGAATGGCGCGGGTCTTGCCATGGCGACCATGGACACAATTAAACATTTCGGCGGACAGCCCGCTAATTTCCTGGATGTTGGCGGCAGCTCGAATCCCAAAAAAGTGGTCGCCGCATTTAAGTTGATCCTGAAAGACCCGGATGTGAAGGTCATTCTCATTAACATCTTCGGCGGCATCACGCGATGCGATGATATCGCGCGAGGCATTCTCGAATCCTTGAATGAATTCGATGTAAAGGTGCCCATCGTGGTGCGACTAATCGGCACAAACGAGAAAGAGGGGCGTGCTTTGCTCGAAGGCACCAAATTGATCCCCGCAACTACGCTGGAAGAAGGCGCAACGACAGCCGCCAAGTTGGGAGGCAACGCGTGAGTATCCTGATTAACAAAGACACCAAAGTCATCGTGCAGGGCATTACCGGGCGCGACGGCTCGTTCCATACCCAACAGATGATCGATTACGGCACGAAGATCGTGGGCGGCGTCACACCGGGCAAGGGCGGACAAACAGCCTGCGGCGTGCCGGTGTTTAACTCCGTTGCCGAGGCCGTCGCCGCGACGGGCGCAACGGCTTCCGTAATGTACGTGCCTGCTGCGTTTGCCAAGGGCGCAATGTTGGATGCGGCGAATTCTCCGATTCAGTTGTTAATCGCAATTACCGAGGGCGTTCCGACGCTCGATGTGCTGGAAGCCTATGAAGCGCTGACCGCAAAAGGCATTCGATTAATCGGACCAAACTGCCCCGGCCTCATCACGCCGGGCGAATGCAAGATCGGCATCATGCCGGGTCAAATTCACAAGCAAGGGCGGATTGGCGTTATCTCGCGCAGCGGCACGCTTACATACGAGATTGTGAAAGAGTTGACGGACAATGGCCTCGGCCAATCAACCTGCGTAGGCATCGGCGGCGATCCAATTA
>CALEZK010000055.1 GCA_937928585.1 uncultured bacterium
AAGGCCTACCTCGCTGCGCAGCTATTGCGCAGGCAGAAGGTGTTTCGGCTCGTAAAGGAATCGGCCGATGCCGAAGGCGACTCGCGCGTCGCGCTTTTTATGGACCGAATCGGCAATCGACTGGCCGAGGCACGCGACCCGCATTTGACGTACGCCGAGATGGAAGCGGGAAGAGTCTTGTTGATGAACGAACTAAACGTTTTGGAATCGGCCGAGGCATCTCAGCCGGAAACAGTTTCCGAGGAATCGAATGATGGCGAACAGCAGTAGATCCAGGGCCCCTCGCGGAGCGGCGCCAGAGGTGCAGGCAAGTAGCGAGCGTATACTATCATCCGTAGTCATGTTACTGTTTGTCGCAGTAATTTCACTCGGTGTAGGCATACTCATAGGCCGGTATCAGCCCGCCACAAAGTCCGGCGAGGCCGCAACTGCGGGAACTGTCGAACGACTTCCTGAAGGGACAGAAACGGCGAAGCGCGAGCCTGAAAGCCGCCCTAAGAACGAAAATGTCGTTACCGAAGGCGTTCAGATTTCGCCTGCGCCGGTTGTCATGCCCAATTCGCAGTCCTCGGGAAATGCCCAAGCGTCGCGACCCGTTACGCAGCGCGAGCCGAATTCACAGTTTGTGCCTGCCCCCCCGCCGCGTCGAAAGGACAGCGAGGAAACACAGCCAGACGCAGACGCCATGAAGGTTGCGCAATCCACCGATAAACCGGCGCCCGCTTCCACTCCTGCCGCGCCGACGCCGACCGTAGGCGCCAGCATGCCTGTATCGCCAGTGGAAGATATAGAAGAGCCTGCCACTCCTGCAGCAGCGCCTGATGCGGAATCCACCCCAGCCGCCCGCGCGGTACCGCAAGGCGGATTCACTGTTCAGGTCGGTTCTTTCGATACACAAGCGAATGCAGAGCGCTTCAAGAAATTGATTGAAGAAAAGAGCGATTACGAAGTAGCGCTTTATCCAGCAAAAGACGGAAAAGTGATCAAGGCCTGCATTGGCAGCTATCCAGATGAAGCGTCCGCGCGAAAAGCGCGTGAACAGCTTGGCCGCATAAACGATTTCAAGGGATGTTTTGTAAAGCCCGTAAGCGAACTTTAGACGCGGAAGGGACCGAATTACATGAAGATTGCAGTAATCGGACCGGGTGCCATGGGCTGTCTGTTTGCCGCGCGTTTGGCGAAAGCCGGCAATGAAGTTACGCTTGTGGACCACCGTCAAGATCGGGCAACGCGTTTGGCCGCATCCGGAATTTCTGTTGAGACGCAAGATGGCGTTCTCGACACAAAACCAAAAGTAGTAACGTCCGTTCCGAACAACGCTGATCTCGCGATAGTGTTGGTGAAGGCCCACGCCACCATTCATCTGAATCTCAATAGCCGGACGCCGGTTCTGTCTCTGCAGAACGGACTTGGAAACGTTGAAACCCTGTGTTCCCTTGTCGGTAGTGCCAACTTGATGGCGGGTGTCACATCGGAAGCGGCAACCTTACTCGATGATGGCCGCGTCCGGCACGTTGCGCCGGGTATTACACGATTTGGCGCATGGACCTCCTGTCCAACGGGTCCAGCGGTAAAGGCACTCACCCAGGCTGGATTCCAAATTGAAATGACCGAATCTCCCGGGCAAGTCATTTGGGAAAAAGTCGCGATAAACGCGGGAATTAACCCGGTAACGGCCCTTGTCAATGCACCAAACGGAACCATTCTGGAAGTGCAAGAGTTGAGACAGTTGATGCGCGACCTGGTTGTCGAGGCAGTGAAGGTGGCGGCAACCGAAGGGTATAGATTCGAGAACAGCGTCGTGGAAGTAGCGGAAAAGACCTGCGCCGACACAGCCGCCAATATATCGTCCATGCTGCAGGATGTGCGCTCCGGCCGCACCACCGAGATCGACGCTATCAGCGGAGAAATAGTGCGGCGCGCGCAATTGTCCGCGCTTCCCACGCCGCGCACGCGCGTGGTCTGGCAGTTGATAAAGGGAATGGAGCATCGGTGAGTTCGCCTGAACTCGATTTTTCCACGCCAGTCACCTTTTCGTTGCGTCAACGGCTGCTGCTATCGGTCATCTCCACTCTGATTGCATTGTTGCTTCGCGGCATACATGCAACATGCAAGGTTGTCGAACACAATAGGCCAATCTTTGACAACGCCAAACGAGAACACGGGCGTGTCATCATCGCAGTCTGGCATGAAGTGCTGCCATTGGGCATATGCATTTTCCGCAACTCGGACACCCATACATTGACAAGCTACAGCTACGATGGCGAGATGGCGGCACGCGCGGTACGAAAATTGGGAATCTTCGCCCTTCGCGGATCTTCCAGTCGCGGGGGAAGCGATGCACTACGCCGGATGGAAGCTGCCATTTCTGCGCAAAAAACGGTCGGCATAACGCTTGATGGACCGCGCGGACCGCGTCGCGTCGCGAAGCCGGGAGCGGCCGTCCTGTCTGCCAGAACGGGGGTCCCAATCATCCCCGTATCGTTTGCGGCGTCGAGGTATTGGCGTTTGAAGTCTTGGGACAAGATGGTGATACCAAAGCCATTCACAACAATAGAATGCAGTTTTGGTACTCTCATTACACCGATGGATGACAATTCGGACGAAGCAATCGAATTGAAGCGAATGGAACTCGAAACCACCTTAAACGCTGCACAGGAACAGCTAGAGAACCGCGTCGGCATGCGCGAATAAGATTGCGCACGACGCCCCTAGTTTGTTGGCGCAACCGTCTGACGGCGCAGTTGCCCGCACGCGGCGTTGATATCCTGCCCTTTCTCCTTTCGAAGCGTGGCCGAGACTCCCGCACGAAGGAGCACGTCACGAAAAGCTTCGCATCGCGCACGCGGTGGCGGCGTGTAGCCGAGTCCATGGACCGGGTTATACGGAATGAGATTCACGTGCGCTTGCACTTTGGATGCCAGAATAGTCAGCTCTTCTGCATCCTTGATTGAATCGTTCACTCCATCCAGCAAGGTCCACTCAAAAGTAATCTGCCTACCCGTCTTGTCTGTGTAATCCTGAATCGAACGCATCAGTTGAGAAATAGAATACTTTCGATTCAGCGGAATCAGTTCCGATCGTTTTTCGTCATTCGCAGCATGGAGCGACACGCTCAACCGAACCTGCCAGTCCTCTCCCGCAAATCGCTCTATCCCCTTCACTTCTCCGACGGTAGACACGGTAATCTTGCGTGCGCCGATCCCCAATCCCTCGGGTGCCATAAGCAGCCGAATACTGCGCATGGTTGCATCGTAGTTTCGGAACGGTTCTCCCATGCCCATGTATACGATATTCGGTGATCGCCCTTCGAGATTCTCGTCTTTTAATAGATAAAGCGCTTGTTCAACAATCTCGCCTGCATTCAAATTGCGCGTATAGCCCGAGTGGCCCGTAGCGCAAAACGAACACTTCACCGCGCATCCGACTTGCGTTGAGAGGCAAAGCGTTGTTCGATCCTTCTCCCGTATGAGTACGGATTCTACCGTCTCGCCATCTGCCAGTTTAAAAAGCGCCTTCTTCGTGCCTGCCGCGCGCGGAGACGCCGACATGTGGTGAAGGTCCAATTGACGTGCCGTGCAAGTTTCTTCGAGTCGCGTCCGCAGTTCTTTGGAAAGGTCAGACATCAGGGCGAAATCGAAAACTTTCTTCTCGTGAATCCAGCGGAATAGCTGCTTGCCTTGGAAAGGTTTCAATTCGAGACGCTCGGCTATTTCCGCCGCGGAAAGTTCAGTGAGTGAAATCTTCATTGTCCAGGCCGCCAGGTAATGGTGAACATCGCGTCGTCCAGCGCAGTGTTCACTCGGATATTTCTCAGTTCAAAAGTTAGCCGGGTTTGTTCAGTTGGAAACCAGGCCTCGGCATAAGACGGAAACCGAACGCCATTCACTTCGATATAGTCTTGCAGATACGCCTCCGAAACAGTAGCACCGTCAGCGTCGAACAATGTGCTCCGAGAGATGGCCCATGGTTGCCCGGAAACTTCGCATCGACGAGTCAGGCCATTATGGAGCGTGACGGTCAAAGTAGCCTGCCCGGTCTCTTCGTCAACGGAGGTTACGCGTACGTCGTCTGAATTCAGAGTCTTCCAGTCCAACGGCATAAAAAGCTCGCGGGCGACGTCCGCGGGCGAAACGCTAAAGGGCACGCGTGCGAATTGTTCTCCCTCGAAGCTGTAATAATATCGCTCGTCAGTATTGGATACCGTAGGAAACTCGATCAGGAACTCATTCCCACTGCTCGTCATCTTGAAGAGCGTGACGCCGAGCGCATTCCGTCCAGTCACAAATAGATCTCCAGGGCGACGGTAGGCCACTGTCCCGGAGGGAAACCGCTGAATGGACTTAAGTTTGGGGGATTGCAGCGTCAAGGTACCCGCCGCGCGGAAATTTTGCAGGGCGGTGTCATTGGCGCGCAGTTCCTGTAAGATTCCAACAGATTCGGCCTCCGATGAGGCTGGGGAGAGAAGTCGGCCACCCCGGCTGCCGGTTTGGCAGCCAGGTAGCAACAAAATGGCGATAATTGCCGCAATGAAAGGGAATGGGGCACGCATAGAGCGAGGGTCGCTTTCCTTGAACTCGGGACGGGAATATGCTAAAGTTTCGCGTTTCCGCTTGAGAACTATACTTAAAGTTGCCGCCGGGTTTCCATTCTGTGCGGCGGATGACCTGGGAGTTGGATTCATGTCTCGTGTATGTGATTACAGTGGCAAGCGCCCGCAAGTAGGCATGCGTGTGGTGCGTCGCGGTAAAGCGAAGCGTTCGGGCGGTATCGGCCAGAACGTCACCGGCATCTCGAAGCGTCGCTGGAAACCGAACTTGCAGAAAATTCGCGTTGTCGATGAGAACGGCACCGTCCGCACGATTCGCGTTTGTGCGCGGTACATCAAGGCTGGAAAGTTTGCCAAGGCAACTAAAGGCCTCGCGCGCGCCAAGAAGTCTGCATAGTATCGATTAAGCTTTAACGCCCGCCGGAAGCTTCGCTCTCCGGCGGGCGTTGTCATTTCCTTACTTTCAGCTATCTTAGGCCTGTGGCTCGTCGGCCGGAGCCGG
>CALEZK010000056.1 GCA_937928585.1 uncultured bacterium
TGCGTGCGGCGTCGGCGAACTCGGCGTCGCGAAGCCGGTATTGATGGGCCTTCGCGGGCGAGACGCCGATTGCCCCCTCTTGCTTACGGTCTCTACGCGATCCGCCTGGGAGATGGCCAGTGGCATGGAACTGCCTGCAACCTTGGCGTGGTTTCCCGTCGATCAGCGGGGCGTCGTGCGCCGTTTCTTTGACCACGTAGATCCGTCCATGCTTGTGCTCATGGAAACGGAGATTTGGCCGAACGTGCTTCATGAGGCGCAGCGCCGCAACGTTCCGGCGATCGTGTTGAATGGCCGCATCAGTGACAAACACATGCAGCGGTATGCAAAGTTGCCGCGGTTTTTCAAGCAGGTCTTCGGGCGAATTACCGCAGCCGGTGTTCAACACAGCGTGTACGCGGACCGATTCCAGCAGTTGGGGCTCGACGCAACCCGAGTCCGGATAACCGGGAACATCAAGTTCGACAACGTCATCACTGCAATCGACCGAGACATTCTGCAATCACTCCGCGCGACATGCGGGTTGGAAACTGCATCACCCATCATCGTGTTTGGCAGCACGCGACCCGGCGACGAAGCACTCGCAGCCGAATGCTGGAATAACTGGCGGCAATCATTTCCGAGTGCCACATTGATCGTAGCGCCGCGACATGCCAACCGTCTGAGTGAAGCCATTGCGCCATTCGACGAACCGATCCTGCTGCGCAGCCAGATCGTCGCGGGCAAAGCTTACGCAAACGAGCGCATTCTCGTCATCGACACACTCGGCGAATTAACCGCCTTCTACGCGCTTGCTACCGTTGCGATAGTCGGTGGCAGTTTCTACCCCGGTGTCAACGGACACAATCCGCTTGAGCCCGCCGCGCTCGGCGTACCCACCGTATTTGGCCCGTACATGCGCAACTTTCTCGATCCCGCGGAAGCGCTGCTTCAGGCCGACGCCGCGATTCAGGTGCATACACCCGGCGATCTGTGCGCCGCGGTGACGAGCTTGTTGAACGACGCGCCCCGCCGCGCATCCCTCGCTAGCGCGGCTGCACGGGCGATCGAGGCGAACCAGGGGGCGCTGGCAAAGTCGTTGGACCTTCTGCAAGCGCACATGTTGATCGGCAACCGCCATGCATAACACCATTACCGCATGCATCCCGCACTGACACTTGGCATTGCGATCGTAGCCGTCGCGCTTCTGCTTGCCACTCGCGCTTCGGCGCGACGCGCACTCGATGCCACACTCGAATGGTGCGACGTTCAATTGGCACGGTTCGAGCGACGCCCCATCATCATCGCCGGAATGCTGCTGGCAGTCCCGGTAACGCTCGTGACCGTGTTTTCCTTCTTTCCCCTGCTCTACGCGGTCTACATCAGCCTCTTCGATACGCGGCGCGGCACCTACATCGCGCTCGGAAACTATCACCGCGCACTGGCCGACCCCGAGTTCTGGCGCAGCGTAAAGGTGACGCTTTACTACGCCATAGGCGCCGTTCCGCTCACCATCGTGCTCAGCTTTGTGGTGGCGTGGCTTCTGTTCCGCATAACGCGCTTTCGCAGCCTGTTTAGAACCGTCTACTTCCTGCCCTACGTAACTTCCGCTGTCGCCGCCGCGACCGTCTGGCGCGTTCTCCTGCGCCCTCAGAGCGGCTTTGTGAACGTGATGCTGGTCAGCGTGGGTCTCGAACCGCAAAAATGGCTCATAGAGCCGCGCAGCGTGTTCCACTTAATCACGGGCGGCGCGATCCCCGCGGACGTCGGCCCAAGCCTTGCGTTGTGCTGCATCATCGCCTTCGACATCTGGCACTCGAGCGGGTTCATGATCGTCGTGTTCCTCGCCGGTCTCTCCGCGATTCCCCGCCAACTCGAAGAAACGGCGCGGCTGGATGGCGCGAGCACCTTCGGCGTCGTGCGCTACGTCACGATTCCGCTCCTGTCACCGACGATTTTTTTTCTCGTCATTGTCAGCGCGATCAAGTCGTTCCAGGCATTCAACAGTTTCTACGCGCTGGTGAACGCGCGCGGGGAAGACACACAAAACCTCATCGTGTATATCTACGCCCAGTTTTATGAGAACCAGCACATCGGCTACGGCGCATCAATCGCCGTGATCATGTGCGTGGCAATCGTCCTGCTCACCATCGCGCAATGGCGGATCGCGGGCCGGCAGGTCTACTACGAATGATGCTGCGCGCGCTTACATACGCGATCTTGTCGTTCGGCAGCATCATCACCATATTTCCCTTCGTGTGGATGCTCAGCACCTCGCTGAAATCCGCGCGCGAAGCAACCGCGCCTGCCCTCACGCTCATTCCCGATGCCTGGCGGTGGCGCAACTTCGCGGACGCCTTTCAGGCAGCGCCTTTTGCCACCTACTTCTACAATACCTTCATCGTCGCGGGCACCGTCATGGCCGCAGTAGTTGTTACTTCGCTTCTCGCAGGCTACGCGCTGTCTCGGCTTCAGTTTCGGGGGCGCGGCGTTGTCTTCGCGTTTCTTCTCGCGACCATGATGGTTCCCTTCGAGGTCACGCTCATTCCGAACTTTCTTCTCATTCGCGATCTCGGTTGGTACAACACGTACGCGGCGCTTATCGTGCCCTGGTGCGCGAACGCGTTCTCCATTTTCCTCGTGCGCCAGGCTTTTCTTACCCTGCCCATGGACTTCTTCGAGGCCGCGCGCGTCGACGGCTGCGGTCACCTGAGGTTTCTCACCTGGATAGCCGCTCCGCTCATTCGCCCCACGATGGTGACGATTGCACTGTTCGCCTTCCTCGGCAGCTACAACTCGCTGCTCTGGCCGATCATCGTCACGAACGATGAGAACATGCGTCTCATTCAGTATGGATTGACGGTGTTCTGGAGCGAAGCCGGCGTGCAACTAAACCTGCTCATGTGCGCGTCAACGATTGTCATCGTTCCAACCGTCGCGCTATACTTTGCCGCACAGCGAAACTTTCTCGAAAGCTCGCTCAACGCGGGCATTAAAGGATGATCACAATGCCCCGAATTCGCGCCTGCGGCGTATTCCTTGCCGCGATCATGGCGCTTCGCTGTTCTCCCGTCGATGCGCCCGCGGCGAACGGCGCGCAGCCCGCGCAGTTCCGGCCCATTGATTCGACGGCGGCCGTCTGCTGGGACCGGAATACGCTGGAAACCGCGAAGCTGCTTGATGCTATCGCCGGCGAATACAACGAAACCAAGCCTGAGGAACTGCCGATTAAACTTGAGTATCTCGGCAACTATGGCGATATCTTTCGCAAAGTTTCGCTCAGTATTCAGGCACGAGAACTGCCCGCTACCGCCGTCGGGTACGAACCGATGACCTCTGAGTACGTCGTCGCAAATGCAGCGCTATCGCTCGACGACTACATCGACGATCCGACACTCGGCCTAACGCCGGAAGACAAACAGGATTTTTATCCGAGCGTGCTCGAAACCAATCGCTTCCCGCAGTTCGGCGGGAAGATGTACTCGTTCCCGTTCTGCAAGAGCGTGTTGATGATGTACGTGAACAAGAAGGTGCTGAGCGAAGCGGGCATAGCAAATCCGCCGACCACGTGGAACGAGTTTCTCGAACAATGCCGCACCATCAAGGCCAAGAGTGGCAAGACCGCCTACGCCGTAAGCGTTGACTGCTCGACCGTTGAAGGCTTCATTTACAGCATGGGCGGCAACGTTGCGGAAGGCGCAGTGACCGCATTCGACCAACCCGCGGCCCTGGGTGTGTTCAAGCTGTACGAGACGCTCGTTAAGGAAGGGCTTGCTTATCAGGTCCAACCCGGCACCTATGACGATCGCGAAGATTTCGCGCATGATCGCGCTGCGTTCTTTTTCCGCCCAAGTTCGCATCGTCCCGATGCGGCGCAACTCATGGCCGCGCGCCCCGGTGATTGGATGATGACGCGCATTCCCCAGTCAGACGTAAGCAAACCAAGCACCGTGCTATACGGTCCGAATATTTGCATATTTCGCACGACGGACGCGCATCAGCGCGCGGCCTGGGGATTCATAAAGCATTTCACCTCGCCCAAGGTTTCCGTGCGTTGGGCTTTGGCAACCGGTTATCTCCCGATTCGAAAGTCGGCGGCGTCCGACCCCGACATGCTTGCATTCTGGGAGAAATGGCCGCAGGATCGCGAGGCCTTCGATTGCCTGGCCTTTGCCAAGTCGCAGCCCAACCTCGTCGGCTGGCAGGAAGTGCGCACCCTCGTCGAGCGCGCGCTATCAGCGGTGTTATCCGGGTTGAAAACTGCCGAGCAAGCTACCGCCGACCTGAAACGCGACGCCGATAAAGTCCTCGCAGCCCAACAAATATAGCCCCGACTATCGACAAGATTGCCATCGGTCTAGGCTGCTTGGCTATGCGTTAGGCGCCGCGTCTCGATCATGATCTATTTTTCCTGTATCGGATGTCCCTGCGAATCATGATGCGACGCGAATTCATTCAAGGCATCTTCAATCTGTTCCCGGGCGTCGCGCTCCAGGAATTCAAAGTCGGATTTCCGGCGCAAAACCAAGCGCCGATCATGGTGGGGCCATGCGCCGTCCCCGCTTCGCGGCAATCGCCGCTCATCGCTCTTTCGTCGATCCTTCAGCCAATTGCCGTGTTCGTCTTCGTAATAGCCTGGACGGTGGTGCTCACTCATCAAATACCCCCCGGATTCACGGCGTGTTGTGCGCCTGCCCTCGCGTCACGCGCAGTATAAGCGGGCTGGGGGGCCCAGCGTCAACCGAACTTTTGAACTTCTAGACGCCGCCTTCGGGCCCAATTATTGCCGACAGCCACAGCAGTATCTGGTCTGCGCTCATCGGATGTGCGTCGAGTATGTCAGTACCGTGCGCGGCCCCATCGTACTCTCGAATCTCGCAATGGCCCTGGGCCAGCGGCTTCAGCGCGCGGCAGGTCTCCGCTGAATACGCATCGTCCACGCCCGTAAGCAGGAGCACGGGCCTGCTGCTCATCGCGCGCATGGGCGCTTCCGAGCCGACTCCGCGATAGTCCAGCCCGGGCGACAGCATTACGACTGCCTGCATCTGCGCGTCTTCTACCGCGTACTGCAGGGCAAGATTGCCGCCGATGCTCGCACCGGCGATCGCTATGTTTTTCGGGTCTGCACCCGATTCGATAAGCGCCTGCTTCGCAGCGGCAATGTCTTGCGCGGTATTCAGCCAGTCAGGCGCGGTGAACGTGCGATGGGAAATCTTTTCGCCCTGTTTCAATGTGCTCTCGCCGTGTCCGCGCACGTCGATTGCAATGCACTGGTAGCCGTTCGCCTGCGCGGTCAGGGCAAACCGATTCCACGTGTCCCGGGAAGCGCCCAGCATCGGCACGAGAATCAGCCCTGGGGGATTCGGATTCGCTGCCGGATATACCGTCGCGTGAATCGTCACGCCATCGCCCGTAACAAACGTGATCGCGCGCGAGGACATGTCCGGACCTCCGCCGGAACACCCCGCCGTGATCACTAACGCCAAAGCCAGCAGCCAGCGGTTCATAAGGCTCCCAAAATAAAAATGGGGACCACAGCGCGCGTGCGCCACGGTCCCCAATTCGAAAACGATTACTTCCCCAGCGCGAAGACGCTCTGCAATTTCATTGCAAGGCTCATGTCGCCTTTGATCTTCAATTTGCCCGTAAGGAATGCGGTCTGGCCGCTCAGCTTGCCCGAAACGATGTCGAGCCAATTCTGATCCGTCGCCGTCAATGTGATGCTTGGGTTTTCTGCGGGGCCTGCATTGACGCTCGCCTGGCCGTCTGCCAGTTTGACGTGCCACACGCCGCCGCCGTCGCCGGTGATGTCGAACTGATACGTGGCGTTCATGCCCGATATCTTTGTCGGATCAACCTTGCTGCCCAAGTCCGTGAAAAACGCTGCCACTGAATCTGCCATGGTGAG
>CALEZK010000057.1 GCA_937928585.1 uncultured bacterium
GGCAAATTCGATATACTCGTTCCATTCCATTGACCACTTTTAGACGGGAGATACGTAATGGCTTCGGGTAAGCGACACAAGATTGCATGCATTGGCTCCGGCAACGTAGGCGCGGCGTGCGCCCAGTATTGCCTCGACATGGAACTGGGCGACGTGATTCTCACGGACGTTGTCGAAGGCGTGCCGCAAGGCAAGGCGCTCGACCTTACCGAAGCGGGTCCGGTGCGCGGCTATAGCTGCGTGGCCACCGGCACAAATGATTACAAAGACATCGCCGGCGCGGACGTGTGCGTCGTGACCGCGGGCCTCGCCCGAAAGCCGGGTATGACGCGCCTCGACCTGCTAGAAAAGAATGGCAACATCATCACCGAGGTATGCGAGAACCTCAAAAAACATGCGCCTGACTCCGTCGTCATCATCGTGACCAATCCGCTCGATGTGATGGCGTACGTGGCATACAAGAAGCTTGGTTTCCCCGCGGGCCGCGTCATCGGCATGGCCGGCGTGCTCGACAGTTCGCGCATGCGCGCCTTTGTCGCGATGGAGCTGGGCTGCAGCATGAAAAACGTCGACACGATGGTGCTCGGCTCGCATGGCGACGACATGGTGCCGCTGCCCGAATATACGACCGTCTCCGGTATTCCGATTACGAAGCTTCTGTCCAAGGAACGCGTGGATGCAATCGTGGATCGCACGCGCAAGGGCGGCGCTGAGATCGTCGCGCTTTTGAAAACCGGCAGCGCGTATTACGCCCCCGGCGCGAGCGCGGCCCGCATGGTCGAATCGATCATCCGCGACGAGAAACAGATTCTTCCGTGCGCCGCGTATCTGGACGGGCTGTACGGCCTGAAGGATGTCTACGCCGGCGTGCCATGCAAACTGGGCAAGAATGGCGTGGAAGATATTATCGAACTCGAACTCACGCCCGAACAGAAAGCGGCGTTGCACAAATCGTCCGACGAGGTGCGCAGCGGAATCGAAGGCCTGAAACAGGTCGGCATTCTGTAAACGGCGTTAACCGTGAGGTGCAGTACGATGCGGCTCTTGATAGCTTTCTTGGCGCTTGGATTTGCTCTTTCTCCCGTGTTCGCGCAGCAAACCACCACGGAAACCGTGACCGAAGCGCTTACCGACACGGCAATCTCCGCGCGCATCGAAACGCTCTTCGCGATAAACGAGTCGCTAAGCCCCTTCAACATCAACACGACGACCATCGAGGGCGTCGTGACGTTGACGGGAAGCGTCGGCGATGAAGTCGCGCGCGATTTGGCCACCAGCCTCGCGAAGACCGTGGACGGCGTCAAGGAAGTCAAGAACGAACTCATTGTCGTCGACGATCCTGTTCCGCCGCGCCCGGTTAAGACGTGGCGTCAACGCATCGACGACGCATCGCTCGCCGCGGCGATTCGCTCGAACCTGCTCTACAACAAGGAACTCAAGGGGCTGAAGCTTGGCGTCGAGTGCGACGGCAGCCACGCGACGATCTACGGCGTCGTTGGCAACGAGCTTGCCAAAGAGCGCATCGGCGAGATCGTAATGAGCACGCGCGGCGTGGAGAAAGTGACAAACAACCTTTCCGTGCACTCCGCAACGCCGACCAATCCCATCAACACGGTTACACGTGAAGTGACGGATGAAGTCGTGGAAAAGCGTGTTCAGGCTTCAATCGCGCTGAACCGATACGTGTCCATTCGCGGGCTAAACGTAAAAGTCGATGACGGCGTCTGTATTCTCACCGGTGCAGTTGAAACGCAGAAGCAGCGTGAACTTGCCGAGAGCATCGCCGCGAATGTCAGCGGGGTGGTTCGTGTGCAGAACGATCTGAAACTGTACGATCCCCCCATCGCGCCACCGCCACCGCTGCCCTAACCGCAATGCCCACACTCAGCGTCGTCATGATCGTTCGTGACGAAGCCAATTGGCTTCCAGCCTGCCTGGAAAGCGTGCGCGATATTGCCGATACGATCGTCATTGGCGATACAGGCTCAACCGACAACTCGGTCGACATCGCGCGCACCTACGGCGCGCATGTCTTGGATGTGCCGTGGACACATGATTTCGCCGCCGCGCGAAACGCGGTTCTCGCGCAGGCGCCGGGCGATTGGCTGCTGCACATGGACGCGGACGAAAATCTCGACGCGACGGGCGCGCGCGCGATTAGAACATTGGTCAATGACGACGGGTGCGGCGCCGATGCCGTCGAAGTCATGCTCGCAAACTACAGCGACGATATTCGCGCATGGCGATGGGTCGCGTCGCCGCCAAACGATCCAAACGCGCGCGGCCGCGCCGGATATATTGCGGTGCCTTTGCTGCGCCTCTTTCGCAACCGACGCGGCTTCGCCTACCGCGAACCTGTTCACGAAAACATCACCGAAAGTGTGATCGCGTACGGCGGCGTGATCGGCCAGGCACACCACATCACGATCCATCACCACGGATTCGGACAGGGAAGGCCGGAAAAAGCGGCGCGATATCTCGCCATCGCAAGTGCGAAGACCGAACAACGGCCGCGGGATCCGAAATCGTGGCACGACCTCGCCGAGCAGCTCGTCTCCATGGATCGCGCGGATGAAGCGCGCATCGCGGCGCAGAAGGCGCTGGCGCTTGATCCCACCCATCTTGGGGCCGCCACAACCTTGGCGAATCTGTTGCTTAACGCCGGTGAACTTGATGCGGCGAAAGAAGTGCTCGATCCCTTCTCGATACCGCATGACGCGCCGCCGCATGTGCTCGTTGCACTGAGCGCGATAGCATGCAGGCAGGGAAGTCCGCGCGATGCGCGCGCGCTCGCCGAACGCGCGCGTGCGCTCGCCCCCGGCAACATCATGGCGTGCTTCGCCGCTGCGCGCGCCTGCGATATTTCCGGCGACTCGCAAGCGGCGCAGTCGCATTTGGAAGCAGCCGGCGTCGTCGCGCCTGGCATATCCGAAGTTACGGATAGAATCGCCGCGCTCGACGACCGCACGCGCGGCGAAGCGTTGCTCGCTGAAGGAGACGCGAAATCGGCCCTCGCAGTTTTCGTGGCCGCATTGAAGCGCGATCCCGAAGATCCACTCACACATCTGGGCATTGGCGAAGCACTGAAGATGCTGGGAGACGCCGCCCGCGCACAGCAATCCATCGATCGCGCGCTCAAGTTGGCCCCAAGTTTGCCTGGGCGTCCCGAATAACGCCTTGCCGACGGATTCGCCTCGTTTTACAAAATTCTCACCAACCTCACCGTGGTGCTCCGCTACAATTTCAGACACAACCCAGGAGAATCACCATGAAAAACGCTCGCATCGCAATCGCACTCGGCATCGTCAACACCGCCCTTCTCATCGGATTGATCTCGTTCTCCCAGTCACGCGCATCCGCGGACACAACGCCCGAGGTGTTGCGCGCGCAATTGATCGAGCTGGTCGATGCAAAAGGGGATGTCCGCGCGCAGTTCAAGATCGAAGAAAACGACGAAGCGGTCTTCCGCATGCGTGATAAAACAGGCACGGTGCGCGTGAAGCTCGGTGTATCCGAAGACGGTTCCGGCCTCGTGTTGTTTGATGCCCGCACCGAGCCGGGAGTTCACATTCTCGCGAAGGACAGCAGCACTACGATGAAGCTGAACGGCAAAGAGATTCTTCCAGCAAAGCAATAGCCGGGTTCGAAACTGTCATCAGCGAATGCCAATCGCGAATTCTTTGGCATGCACCAGTCGCGTGAGCAGCGTATTGACGGGGCAGGCGATAGTGTGCGCCGCGCCAAAGCGGACGACTGCCCCGTTCAGCGCATCGATCTCCGTGCGTCGGCGGTTGATAAAATCCGCGCGCATACTCGCGTAATGCGCGGCAGTAGGGGGGATGAGATCCTCAAAGAGGTGCCGCACGTAGTCTTGCGGCGTCGCGGGCTCAAGAGGAACGTCCATCGCCCGCGCCACGGCGTAAAGCTCATGCACGATCTCGCGCATGGTTTGCCGCGTGTGCTCTGTATCGAGCAGACCGCCATACGGCACGTCCAACAGCGCGGACATCGGATTAAGCGCGCAGTTGTACGCCACTTTGTTCCATAAGACGGTGCGAATGCGGTCGGTATAAACCGTAGGCAGTCCCGTCGCGTTCATCGACTCCGCAATCGCGCGCACGCGTTCCGTGGAAGTTGCGGGATGGTACGTACCGATGGCCGTCGGGTTCGCGATCACCGTTACATCCACCAACCCAGGTTCGCGAAGCACGACGCCATAGATCGCGCGCGCGCCAATCGTGCGCTCCCACCCGACATGTTCTGCGATGGCCTCCGCATTGCCCAATCCGTTCTGATACGAGCACACGAGCGTGTTCGCATCCGCCAGCGGCGCGATGCGTGCGGCGGTGTGCGCAGTGTCGTATGCCTTGACCGTCACCAGAATCAGATCGAAATCACCCGCGCGCAATCCATCCGTCGAGGTTCGCGCATCGATCGCGGATACATGGTGCTCATTCCAGATGCCGGTAATACGCAGGCCGCGCGAGCGAATAGCGTCCATATGGGCGGCGCGCCCCACCAGGGTGACGGCATGCCCGTGCTCCGCCATGAATCCACCCACAACACTGCCAATCGCCCCGGCACCCACAATCAAAATACGCATGAGAAAAAATCCTTGTTCGGAGGGCGGGTTTCTCAACCCGCCAGCATTATGCAATGAAACAAAGCGGAAGTGCGAAGCTGCCGCGCAAAAATCGACTACGCACAGTTACTCGATTTATGATTGACCACAAACGGGCCGGGAAGCGCCGAGTTTTTTTGAATAATCGTACGAAAGGCCGAGGAAATGCGTGAATTTATGCGTGTGCTGGCGATTGTGATGTTGGCGGTGGCGGCCGTCGTGGCAAATGACGGACCGTTTCTCGCCGTCCCTGCCGGCGGTATCCAGTTCAAGAAGACGGATGTCGTCAGCATGGACAAGGAAGATCTGTTCATCAGCGAAGACAAGATTCGGGTCTCCTACGTTTTCCGAAATGCCACCGATAAAGACTTCACCACCGAAGTCGCGTTTCCGCTGCCAATTTACAGTCTGGACGAATTTGAAGGCATGAAACCGAACTACGCCAACTTCACCGTCAAGGTTGACGGCAAAGACGTCGCGTTTCGGACCATCGAGCGCGCGGTCCTGTGCAAGAAGCAGGAAAAGGAATGGGCCGCGCCGGCGCGAGGACAGTGGGAAGCGGAAAAAGACGTGACAGCAATCGTGGAGAAGCACAAAGTGCCCATCGGCGCGCCGGAAGCAGTGTGGGAGGGACTGAGCAAGCTCTCCCCCGATGCCGTGAATGAACTCGTTGCCGCGGGCGCGGTTTCAAAGGAGGACGATCTAATCCTGCCGGAGTGGCGCGTGCAAACCGCCTACGTCTGGGAACAAACCTTTCCGGCCAACGCCGAACTGCGCGTGTCGCATGAATACGAACCGCAACGCGGATATTTTCAAGAGTGGCACCTTGAACCGTTTGTAGAAGAAGTCTACGCCGGAAAAATGCAACTGGACGACGTGCCAAAGTTTGGCAGCGAAGCGTTCAACGCGAAGACCGGCGATTTTCTCAAGCGCTACGAGATCGACGAAGGCGTGCAGAAGTGGGCGGAGAAACAGCGCAACGCCAAAAAACGGTTCAGCTTTGTCGTGGTGGACTACATTCTCTCCACCGCCGCCTATTGGAAGGGGCCCATAAAAGAGTTCACCCTGACAATCGAGAAGCCGGACACGCCAGAGCCCGTCGCAATATCCACCGCGATATCGGGATTGAAGAAAGTGGACGACCGCAAATTCTCGGTAACCTACAAAGACTTCGTGCCGGAAAAAGATTTGTCGGTGCTATTCATTCACGCCTACGAAGAATTCTAAGGCAGGTTACAAAAGGCTAGGGCGAGCGTCCCCGCGAGGGGCGCTCGCCCTGCCACAATAAATCGATTGCGCTATTTCGGCACTTGCTCATGCTCGGGAATGTCGACCGACACACTGCGTTCAGGCGTCTTCCCGAAGTGCGTGGGCGTGCCCGTGTAGATTGCGTCATTCATCCACGCAAACTTGCCTTCGGCATACGCGTTCGACACCTTGTTCAACACGCGATAGTGATTGCGCGACACCAACCGGAAATTATGCTGAATGCGGTCGCGCGCCGAACAGCAGAAATAATCCACCAGATTCTGCAAATCCTGATCGCCCGGATTCTTCTCGAGCAACCGCTCCGCGCGCGCCAGGCTTGCCGCCATCGCGAACAGCTCCGTGCCGATATCCACGAACGACGCAAGGATAAGCTGTTCCTTCTCCAGCTTTGGTCCGAACTTCGCCATGGTGTGAAACATCGTGCGCGCAAGCCGCTTCGCGGTGCGGCCAATATACGCAAGGTGATCCCGGTTCGCGGACGACAGGTGTTTCACGCCGGAAACCCCGCCCGCCGGCAACCACGTCTTGGGATACCACGTCGAGTAAAACTTGAACGCATTCATGATCGCGCTGCCCTTGCGCGGGCCGCCGGGCCTCGGCGCGATAATCGGCATGATCCGGCTGACATGCGTGTCCATCGCCTCCCGCGCGATGAACAACTGCATGATTTCGCTCGTGCCCTCGATGATGCGCGAGATGCGCGCATTGCGCATCGACATTTCCACCGCAAACGGTTTCTCGCCCCGCGCGCGCAGCGACGCCGCGGTCTCGAACCCGCGTCCCCCGCGCACCTGCAACACATCGTCGCACACCTTCCACGCGGTCTCCGTGCAGTAATACTTCGCCATGGCCGATTCGAGGCGAATATCCGCATCGCCCCGCTCCGCCAGCGCGCACGCAAGATCGTTGATACTCTCCATCGCAAACGTCGCCGCCGCGGTATCCGCAAGCTTCTTGCCCACGGCCTGATGCTTGGCAATCGGCGCGCCCCACTGCACGCGCTCGTTCACCCAATCCCGCATGTGGTGCATCGCCGCCTTGCCGCCGCCGGCGCAGGTGCCCGGCACCGTGAGCCGCCCCGTGTTCAAAGTCGTGAGAGCAATCTTCAGGCCTTCGCCCGCCTTGCCAATCAGGTTTTCCGCCGGCACTTTCACATTCGTAAACCGCAACAGCCCGTTGCGAATCCCGCGCACGCCCATGAACCGGCATACATGCACCACCTCAAAGCCCGGCGTGTCCGTCTCCACCACAAACGCGGAGATCTGCTTCTTCTCCTTGCCATTCACAATCTTCGGCGGCGTCACCGCCATCACCACCAGCAACTCCGCAACGGGACCATTCGTGCACCAAAGTTTCTCGCCGTTCAACAGGTAGTACGAACCATCTTCCGAAGGCGTAGCCGTCGTCGCCATCTTCGCCGGGTCCGATCCGACGCTCGGCTCCGTCAACGCAAACGCGGACATCGCGCCCTTCGCCAGGCGCGGCATGAACTTCTCCTTCTGCGCCTTCGTGCCGAACAGCTTCAACGGCTGCGGCACGCCAATGCTCAGATGCGAGCTGATATAAACCGAAGTCGACGCGCAATACGTCGCGATGTACGACACGATCCGGTTGTAATTCGTCTGCGACATCCCGAGGCCGCCGTACTCCTTCGGAATCTTGATGCCGAAGCAGCCGATGTCCGCCAGCGCGCGCAGCGCCTCCCGCGGCACCTCCTCCTCGCGGTCCACCTTCTCCGGGTCGATGTACTTCTCCATCACCACCCGGACCTTCTCCATGAACGCATCGCCGATCCGCTTGTCCTCGGGATCCTGCTCGGGGTAAGGGCTGATCAGCTCCCAGCGGAAATTGCCCTTGAACAGTTCCGCAACAAAACTGGGATGGTCCCACGAAGTCTCCCGCGAATCCTCCGCGAGATCCATGGCAGCCTGTTTCTCATGTTCATGCGAAGCCATAACATGCCCCTCAGCGCCGGTACCCCGGCGATTTTTGTATACCTACTATTCAGTAGGCAGCCCAGCCGTAAAACTCCACCAACTCGATGAGCCCCGTTTTCCTACCCCGCAGTATAAGACCGAACCCCAAACCTGTCAACGGGTTTGGACCCCAGGATTCCGCCTGTTTTTTACAGTCCCGCGCAGCCCCCAGTCCGCAGTTCCGCGTTCACCCCGGCCCACCCCACGCTTCGCTGTAGCGCGCG
>CALEZK010000058.1 GCA_937928585.1 uncultured bacterium
CGCCCAAGATTTCCGGGGTGTCGGTAAATTGATGCAGTACAAATGTGGCGATGGTGCCTTTGCGTCGCCGGTGACGGTCACCAAAATGGTGACCCGATGAACAGGGCGATGCAGTATCGCCATCAGTTGCAGCGCGCGCGCATGGCCGGACTTGGCCATACCGCGCATGCATTGCGGACGCGTCTGGCCCGGCGCCTGCGGGGCAACAACCTGCCGATGCAGGCGAACCGCGATGGCGCGCTTTGCGCGAGCCTGGGTATCGAATCCCTGTCGGCATGCTCGCTGCGCGAGAAACTCATCACGAGCAATCCCGGCGTCTATTTCCTGGACGAAGGGGCCGCCGCGGCGACGCTGTGCAAACTCACGTTCCCTTCAAGCGTGCAAGCCACGATTTCCCGCGCGGACGCAATCTGCCGCCACGCATTTACATTCCTGGGTAAAGAAGCCCACTTCGGGGAAATCATCGATTGGTTCTGGTGCCCGGAAACCAATGGAAGCTGGCCTTTAATCGAAGCTCAAGCGGAAAAAAGCATCGAGAATCTCCCTGGAAAGCCGGGGGACATCCGGTATCCGTGGGAGCTTAATCGCCATCAGTATTTCGTGACACTCGCTCAGTCGTACCTGTATTGCGGGGACGAGCGGTACGTGCGCGAAATCACGCGGCAACTCTCTCAGTGGCGCGCGTGCAATCCTTGTCCGCGCGGACAGAACTGGGTTTCGATGGTGGAAGTCGGCATTCGCCTGACTTCGTGGGTGAACACCTGGTGGTTGCTTCGGAAGACCCCTGCGTTCACGGACGAATTATGCGTCTTGCTCGCGCAATCCATATACGATGCAGCGACGTGGTTGAGCCGCAACCTGACGACATACTGGCTCATCCCCACGCACAACCTGATCGGCGAATCCGCGGCGCTTTTCCTCGTAGCCACACTGTTTCCCGTGTTCGAGGAATCGGAGCAATGGCGCGAACTCGCGCTGGACAATCTCGCGTCGCAGGTAGAAATGCAGATATACCCGGACGGTGTAAGCAAGGAACAATCCACCGGGTACCACCGGTTTGTTCTGGATTTTGTCTTGCTGGCCGTGGATACCGCCGAAGCGAATAATTTGGAAATCCCCGCGACCTTGAACGCGAGACTTCGAGCGATGCTGGACTACCAGCATCATCTGCTGCAGCCGGATGGCACCGCCCCAGGCTTGGGCGATTGCGATGGTGGCCGCGGATTCACCCTCGACGAATCGTTGCCGTTCTGGAACTTTCAGTCGTGGCAGGCAGTCGCCGCCGTACGCGAGAATAGGGGGTCGCATGTGCAAACCGCGGGCAATGGTTCTGCGGAAGCCTTGTGGTTCCTAGGTCCCAATCGGTGGGCGCGATTCGTCGCGTTGCGCGAAACGGCATGCACGGACCGCGAATCTATCCATTTCGAGCAAGGCGGTTACGCGGTGCTCCGCACCGGATCATTCGAGAACGAGACGTCTGTCGGGCTGCGGTGCGGGCCATTCGGCTTGGGTGGCGCTTCGGCATCGCTCTATAGCCATGCCGACATGCTGGCGCCGGTTATCGCCTGGAACGGAAAGCCGTTTGCAGTTGAGATTGGCGCCGCCGGAACAGGGGACAGCGCGGAATCTCACGATAGAATCCGGTGCACCAGCGCGCACAACACCTTCGCGCCCCGCGGGGTGGAGCAAGCCGATCGCGATCCCATCTACGGCTGGGAAAAAACACCCGACGCCAAGGTTCAGTGGTTTGACAGCAACGACGAACGCAGCGTCCTTTCCGCCGTATTCAAATCCCCGCAAGGATTTACCCATCGTCGCACTATTGCCGTGGCGGCGAATCCCGTTTCGATTCGCATCGAAGATCGTATGACCGTGACCGGCGACAGCGTCGAGAGGATGCATGACTGGTTCATGCACTTTGCGCCCGGCATCGAACTGCGTCCAGTGGGCGAAAGCACATTCGAAATCGTTCGGGATGGTGTCGTGATCGCTCGCCTCATGCAAGAAGGGTTCGGCGAGTCGGACATCCAATCGGTACCCTACTCGCCTACGCCGGGGTCAACCGTTGAGATTGCCCGGCTGCGCTTCAGCGTGGAAGGCGCCTGCCTGCAGACCCGGGTGATCATTCTCCCCGCGGATTAATCAAGACGTCGCGCTTTTCGAGCCCCCCCTAACGCCCCAAATGCGCCAATATTCGGCACAATCCGGGCAGGATCCCCCGTCGTAAAGCCTTGACTACTCCGCCCCGGTTTGGGATAGTGGTAGCAGGAGGATTTTGACGAATGATCATGCGGTATATCTCCATGGGGTGCGCGGTTTTCTGCGCGGTGCTGGCCATCGCGGAAGAAGCTGCTCCGCCCCCCGCCCCAAGCGTCGACGCGATTGTCGAATTGCTCAAAAAACTGGAAGCGGATCCGGCCTCTCGCGCTTCGGCAGAGTCTGCGCTGAAATCGGGCCTCGAAGACATCCGCAAGCAGGTGCTGGATAGTCAATCCCCCGTGGACGCGGCTGCGGCGGAAATTGAAGCCGCAACGCAGCGCGCCGCTGAACTGGACGCCAAGATCAACGAGCTGTCCTCCCAGCTTGAGGCCGTGAAGAAAGAGGCGGCTGATCACGCCGCGACCGTACCCCAACTGCAGGAAAAACTGACCGCGGCGAAGGGCCAGCAAGACACCCTCTCCGAAAAAATAACCGTGTATGAACGCGCGCTGGAGCTTATCGGCACGCTCAAGTCCGCGCCCGCACCACAGCCGGCCCCGGAAGCCCCCGCGCCGGAAGCCGCGCCCAAGAAAGAAAACACCGCCGTTGCGGCGCTTCCAGCCGTTAACGAAGCGGATCGCGTGAACTACAATCGGGACATTCGTCCAATCCTTTCGAACAACTGCATGGCGTGCCACGGGCCAGACGAAGAGCAGCGAAAGGCGAAACTGCGTTTTGACGAAGGCGAAAGCGCCTATACCGCGCTTGCCTCGGGCAAGACAGCCATCGTGCCGGGCGACCCGGACAACAGCGAGTTGCTCGCGCGCGTCACCAGCCACGACGAAGGCGATCGGATGCCCCCGGCGGCGTTCGGCAAGACGCTCACCACGCAACAAATAGAATTGCTTCGGAAATGGATCCAGCAGGGCGGCTCGATGGAGAAGCATTGGGCTTTCAACGGACCGCAACAGCATGAGCCGCCATCTATCGCCAACGCATCGTGGGCCCGCAATGCCATTGACAATTTCATCGCCGCGCGCCTGGAACGCGAAGGACTCGCGCCGATGCCGGAAGCGGAAAAGGAAATCCTGATCCGCCGCGTCACACTCGACCTCACGGGACTCCCGCCCACGCTGGAAGAAGTCCACAACTTTGTGAACGATACAAGCGCTGACGCGTATGAAAAAGTCGTGGATCGGCTGCTTGCATCCCAGCATTACGGCGAGCAGATGGCGCGCCTCTGGCTCGATGTTGCGCGGTACGCGGACACCAACGGCTATCACGTCGACAACGAGCGCTATATGTGGCGCTGGCGCGACTGGGTAATCAACGCGTTCAACGAAAACAAAAAGTTTGACCAGTTCACCATCGAGCAGCTCGCCGGTGATTTGTTACCGAACGCAACGACAGATCAACAGATCGCGACGGGATTCAACCGCAACCACATGATCACGTTCGAAGGCGGCGTGATTCCCGAAGAATATCGGGTCGCGTATGTCGTCGATCGCGTAAACACCACAGGCACCGTCTGGATGGGGCTTACCGTAGGTTGCGCGCAATGCCACGACCACAAGTTCGACCCGGTTTCCATGAAGGATTTTTATCAACTCTATGCGTTCTTCAATTCCGTGCCGGAAAAAGGTTCGGACGGCAATACGGGCAACTCCGTCCCCTTGGTAAAAGCACCATTGCCGGATCAAAAAGCCGCGCTCGATTCGCTTCAGGCCGAATTGGACGCGCATATGGCGAACATTAGGCGTCCGGTCCCGGAACTCGACGCAGCGCAGGCGGAATGGGCGAAAACCGCGGGCGAAAAAGTTCGCGCGCGCTGGGCGGTCCTCGATCCGGACAGCGTTATCTCGACCGGCGGCGCCACGCTTAAGGAACAGTATGATCGCTCTATCCTCGTCGAAGGCGAGAATCCCGCGAAAGATGTCTACGAATTCACCGTCGCCACGGAGTTGACCGACATCTCCGCGATTCGATTGGAAGCGTTGACGCATGATTCGTTGCCCGAGAAAGGCGCTGGGCGTTCAACGGTCTCCAATTTCGTCGTGACCGAATTTGAAGCGGAGATTGCCGCTAACGCGACGCCCGACAAGTTCGACCGCATCGCGCTTGTCGCCGCGAACGCTGACTTCTCGCAGCCTGGATTCGAGATTGCAAAAGCGATTGACGGCAATCCGGAAACGGGCTGGGCCGTGGACGGCGCCAGCAGGAAGGAAAACCGCACCGCGATCTTCGTACCGGAAAAACCGGCAGGGTATTCGGGCGGCTCGATACTGCGGTTCCGTATCAAGCAGGAATCCAAGTTCGAACAACACGCAATCGGACGATTCCGGATTTCGCTGACTTCCGATAAATCGATGGCGCCTTCGGAGTTTGGACTTTGGTATGTCAACGGTCCGTTCATCGCGCCGGATGGAAAAACGGCGTATGAAACCGCATACGAACCGGAAAAAGGCGTCGACCTCAAAGCGACCTATGAAGATCAACGCGCCAAGTGGGTGCTGACGAGCAGCATCAAGGACGCACAACCGAATCTGCTGAACGGCGATATCGCCGCAACGTACCTCTATCGCGTCGTTAACGCGCCCAGCGCGCGCACGATTACGCTCGGCATCGGTACGAATGATGCAGTGAAAGTGTGGGTGAATAACCAAGTCGTGCTCGACAACAACGTGCAACGCGCGTTGCTTGCCGATCAGGATGTAATTACGGTCTCGCTCAACGAAGGTGAGAATCACCTGCTCGTCAAAGTTGTCAACTACGGCAACCAATATGCCTTCCAGTTCCGCCGCACGGACGAAAAAGTCGGCGATATCCCGCTGGACATCGAGCAAATCCTGATCGCGCCGGACAACGCCCGCACGGAAGCGCAGCTTGCTTCGTTGCAGGAATACTACCGGAGCAGAAACTGGAGCGAATGGCCGACGCTACAAGGCCAGTTGGCTGCGTTGAACCAGCGAAAAGCCGAACTCGACGCAAAGATTCCAACGTCGATGGTAATGGCTGAACTTGAAGCGCCACGCGAAACGTTCATGCTTAAGCGCGGTCAGTACGATGCACCCGGCGATCCGGTGCAACCTGCAGTACTCACGTCGCTCGCGCCGATGCCGTCGGATGCGCCGCAATCGCGATTGGGTCTGGCAAAATGGCTCGTGGATCCCAAGCATCCGCTAACCTCCCGCGTGACGGTGAACCGTTATTGGCAACACTATTTCGGCACCGGTCTTGTAAAAACGTCTGAAGACTTTGGCGTGCAGGGCGAGTGGCCGTCGCATCCGGAATTGTTGGACTGGCTGTCCCTGGAATTCATTCGCACGGGCTGGGATGTGAAAGCGTTGCAGCGTCT
>CALEZK010000059.1 GCA_937928585.1 uncultured bacterium
CGACTCGGGCACCCGCCACATTGCCGTGGCGTTTCGCGTGCCCGTCGTCTGCATCATGGGGCCAACCTCGCCCAAGTACTCCTGCGGCCCCTATGAAAAAGGCGAAGTGCTCCGAGTCGACGTGGATTGCGGACCCTGCCAGAAACCCGTGTGCACAACGGATCACCGATGCATGACGCGCATCACCACGGAATGGGTCGCGTCGACCGCGATGCAGTACCTCGCATAGCGCAAGCGCAATTTTTGACCCTATTTTCAGGGTGTTCCAGCCCGGATTCTTCACGCGCCCAAGCCTTATTTGCGATAGCTGAAACGCAGGAACTGGATTATGAAGTCTCCATAACCAGGATCTGGTTACACGGCGTGCCTGTGAAAAGTCCTCTCGGGGCTTTCTCGCGAGCATTTCTCACTGCCTGGTACGCGTCGAGCGAAAAAAGAAACTTTGATGCGGTGAGAATTGCAAGCTAGAATACCCCGACCCGGAGAACGCCTTGAGTACGATTACCTTTAAGGCCATCGGGGGCGGCGCGGAGATCGGCGCGAATTCCTATGTCATCAGCGCCGACGGACACGATGCCCTCCTCGATTGCGGCTTGCATCCCAAAAAAGAAGGCCGAGAAGCCTTGCCCGAGTTCGGGCTGCTGGAACGCGCACCCGAAGCGGTGCTCGTATCGCACGGTCATATCGATCATTGCGGTTCCGTTCCCTACCTCATGCGCGACTTTCCGTCGCTACCCTGTTACGCAACAAACCCGACCATCAGCATCATGGATCGCATGCTGCACAATAGCGTGTCGGTGATGAGCAAGATCGCAATCGAACGCGGCATCAGCGAATACCCGCTCTACACCCATAGCGACGCCGACGCCGCGCTCCGCCGATGCCACGGCGTGCACTTCGAGCGCGAATTTGATCTCACGTGGGACAGCCCCTTCCGCGCAAGCTTTCATCACAGCGGCCACGTGCTCGGAAGCGCAAGCGTGCTGCTGCGCGCAAACGGTCACACCCTGCTGTACTCCGGCGATGTATGCATGACCCACCAGGAACTCATGGCCGGCATGTCGCTGCTCGATAAGGAAATCGCCGTCGATACGCTCATCATTGAATCCACCCGCGGCACGCACGAGCAGGGAAGCGAAATCACGTTTGAAGGTGAAGTCAAGCGCTTTGCGGTAGAAGCTTCGAAGGTGCTCCTTGGCGGCGGCGCATTGCTGGTGCCGTCGTTCGCGCTCGGCCGCACCCAGGAACTGCTGAATGTCATCAGCAGACTCCAAGCCACCGGCGAAATACCAGACGTGCCGGTGTACGCGTCCGGTCTTGGCCGCGCCATGTACGAGATCTACAGCAAGTACTCCGATTTGCTGCGCCCGGACGTGGTGCTGCGCCCCTTGCAGGAATACAACCGAATTGGCGATGTATGGGACGGCGCCATTCGGCGCGAACTGCTCCGCAGGCCATGCATCATCGTCGCAACGTCTGGAATGATGGTGGAAAACACACCCTCCGCCTTAATCGCAATGGAAATGGCGCGCGATCCGCGCCACGCGGTTTTCTTCGTCGGCTATCTCGATCCCGATACCCTCGGCGCGAAGCTCTTGCGCGCAAACGTGGGCGACGCACTCGCATTCGAGCTCGACGGTCCGCCAATCAAAATACACCTGACCAACCGGCAGGCCTTCAATTTCAGCGCGCATGCGCACCGGGAAGACCTCTGCAAGCTGGTCGATCATATCGCCCCCAAGAACGTGATATTCGTTCACGGCGATCCCGATGCAACCGCCTGGATGGAAAAAAACACGAGTTCGCTGTATCGAAAATTTATCCCGTCGATCGGCGAAACCATAACCCTCGAATCCTGATTCGGAATTCGGATTAGACCATGGCGCGCCGCCGAAATCCGCTTGTTTCTGGCATCGTCTCTGTTGCCTCCATCTCATTCTGCGCCATCATGTCGATACTGCCGCTAGCCGTATGCCGCACAATAGGAAGGGTACTTGGCGCGCTCCTGTACGCAATCGTGCCGCGCGTCGGCGGTGTCGCGCTCGACAACGTGCGCAACGCATATCGCGACACCATCACCGAGGCAGAGGCGCGCCGCATCGCGCGCGGAGCCGCCATCAACGTCGGCATCGTGGCCGCCGAATTCGCGCACCTGCCTCGCCTCACGCCCGAGAACATCGCGCGCTGGATCGACATAGAAGGGCGCGAACATCTCGATCCGGATCGAGAAGGCTTCTTTCTCGTTGGCGCGCACCTTGGCAACTGGGAATGGATGGCAACAGTCGTGCAGAGCCTCGGGTATCGGGTTGCCGAAGTCGTGCGCCCGCTCGATGCACCCGCGCTCAACGCCTACGTCGATCGCATTCGCACCAGCACCGGCATCAAAACCATCGACAAGACCGGCGGCGGACAGGAAATGCTGCGCCTGTTGAAAGAAGGCTGGGTCTCCGGTGTGCTTGCCGATCAAAGCCCGCGCGAAAGCGCCGTGCCCGTAACCTTCTTCGGCAGACCCTGCTGGGCCACCGTCGCGCCCGCAATGGTCGCCCTGCGACAACGCGTGCCGATACACGTAGTCACCATGACGCGCAACAACGATGGCCGCTACACCCTGCGCTTTTCGCCCCAGGTCTCTCTCGAACGCTCCGGCGACTTCCGCAAAGACCTCGTAACCATCACCCAACGCTGCCAGGACATCCTCGAACAGCACATCCGCGCCCACCCCGAACAATGGCTATGGCTCCACCGCCGCTGGAAATCACGCCCCCGCCTCGAACAGGAATGGCAGAAAAGAAACGAAAACCAAAAGCAGTAATATCAACCGGCCAACTACAACCATCTATCAGAAAATCAACGGTAATCACTCAGTCCAAACAAAATCTAGAATGCCGCGCGTATTCCTTTTTTGGAGTGCGCCAGCAAAGCGACAGCGGCGCTGGCGCTTTGGCTTACCTCAAGCTACGTCATGTCAAATCAACATAAGAAATACTACTGATTCTGCAGCCAACAAGAATTGCAAAGTGCACAAGCCCGCATGCAGGTTTCTCAAGGAAGCTTGCTTCCGATTCACGCACGAAAATTCAAGGAAAGTTGGCACCGCCAATCGTCCTCACGCCAACGACCATACGATTAACAAACCGGGAGGGCCCGCGTCCTCGCGGGCTGCCTAGCCCCACAGCATTCCCCTAGCCCACAATCCACGATTATCAAAGCCAACCTGCCAAACCTTAAAGTCTCAACGGGATTCCAGCCCGCCGCGGCGGGCAGTCCGCCGCGGCGGATTGACCCGCCGTAGCCGCTTCGGCAAAGGCAGGTCGACTCCGGGAATCATCCCACCAATTTCCTTCGGCACTGAAATGGGGAACAGAAATCCAGCCAAAAGCGCCACCAATATCTGCAAGATTCTTTCTCCAAATCTCCCCAAGAACTGAACCACTACGAGGAATGGCAAATGTAAGGCTGAAGCCCAAAACTGGCGGGTGGTGAATGGTCACGATGAATCGCAGTTTGGATTGTCAATACATACCCAAGTAAAATCGATCTGCTCCTTCCCACCATGTCCCGTAATACGTCGGAATCAATTGGGCGTGCCCAATGATCTTCCAAGCATCGGGCCCAGCCAATTCTGAAGCGGATTCAAATGCAGGAACTAAACCGCATTGTCCGAAACTGTACAGAACGCGATTCACCGGCTTGTCAAGCCTACTAATACTAAGGCCTGTCTTGTTCAACGGGTAGCGCTGTAGATCAATCAAGACACATATGGGTCTTTGCGGGTGGAAACCATATGGGAAGCGGTTGATGTAGAAGTACCTGTCGTTTGAGACCCGCCCTAATTTAATGTCAAACTGAATCGGTGGGCGCAATCGGTTTGTCTTGTTGTTGATTTTTGGAAAATATGGTTTCAGCTTATAAAGCGCATAATCGGCCCCGCGGGAATCGTACGGAAACGATCCCGTATCACGTAAATAGAAGGCGAGGGCCTGAAACATGCGCTCGATTCCAATTCGCGCTTCAAGATATTCAGGCAATGTGTCATAGGGAATTCTAAAGTCTCGCCGTTCGCAGAACGCTATAGTCTGCTTGGCGCTCGTCCAATGCTCTTCACCGCGCAGCCACTGTCTCGGATCATCAATGCAAATGTCTATGACCTCGGCCACGTATGCGGGCATGGATGCCCCCGGCAACCCCAGAAATTCGCTTGCGGTCGGGTGACCATCCCGCAGTACAACCTTAAAATACTGTGCGGAAGAAGTGATGTACTCGCAAATCGGTCGCCCGCCTGATTCGTCGATACGCGCAAGTATCACTATCGGGTCATCGGTTAGCGCGATACGCGTATTTGGGGTATTGATATACTCATAGGGACAGTCAAGCATCTGCCGAGATTCATGATCAAACGAAGGCGCCTTTTCGGTAATCTTAACCAGCAGATCAAGGCTTTCTATGTACCAAACACCTTCGTTGGATTCTTTCTCGATTCCCTTTGTGTAATCGAGAAGCCCATATAGCGCGTGAGGGGCACCTTTCGGGTCATATGGTAGAAACCCCTCTTTCTCCTGATAGTTCATAAGCGCAGCAATCATCAAGTCTCTGGTTCTGCCAATGGGTCCTAACGCGATTGCAGAGGTACAGGCGAGATTCGTCAAAGCAAGCATGGTAACAAAGCAACAAATGCGGAAGAATGCAAGACAACTCCCGCTCCCTTCACACAAACGGACTCGCTCGAGAATATGCGTTTTCATCTTCATTACCTTTCAGGTTTCAACCTTAAGCTGGTAACGAGCAAAAGCAATGCGGACTGAAACCGACCACACGCCTTCATGTCGATTGATCGTCAAACACAGAAACACGTCTCGTTTCGGCGGGGCGCCTGTTCCTGACGCGAATCCTACGCTTTACCGTAATCTGCACGTAAGTCTGAGCGAAACCCAAATATGACGCAATCGAAAACTGCGGCAATCCTGGGACAGAACCCCCCCACAACTAATCCGCGGCCACCGCCAAGATCCTGTGCTATAGTCTCCGCAGGCCAAGGAACGTAGGTGAGCCATGCGATCTTCACGCGCTAACACAGGGAAAGATCAGGAACTCGTCGATCTCGAATCATTGGCATTCGGCTTCGGCGTCGACATGTTGGGCTTGGCCCAGCGCCTGAAAGGCCAGGTGCCCGATCCCGTGTCCAACGCCCTGGCCGAGCACGGCGCCAACATCGGCGCGAACGTCCTCGAGGCGCACGCTTCGCCCTCCTCACAACTGCAAAGCTACGCCGCCGCACGGCAATCGGCCCGGCAGGCGACCTATTGGCTAAGACTGGTCCATGAATCGGGCGCGGCAAAATCAGTGAAACTGGACGCCTTGATCAAGGCCGCGACGGACCTGACGGCCGCGCTGAAGACCGCCAGCTCCCGCGCGCGCCAGAAGGCCGAGACAGCCAAGTTCCGTTAGCACAGGGGGTTAGCTCAATTTTCGCCCGGGATCGCGCCATGCCGCCAATCGATGGCCACCGGAACCTCTACGCCTGTTTCGTGTTAGATGAGATGTGCTTGAGGTACTGGCGCGCATGAGCGAAGTCTCAGATTGGGATCTGGTCGCACGCGCGCGCGCGGGTGATGCCGAGGCGTTTGCACTCCTGGTGCGGCGGTACGAGGCCCCGCTCATCCACTTCTGTATGCGGATGGCCGGTTCGCTCGAGGACGCGCAGGACATCGCGCAGGACAGTTTCGTCCGGGTTTACCGCTATCTGGACAGGCTCCGCCCGGATGCAAAGTTTTCGACCGTTCTGTTTGGCATGGCCCGGAATCTGACGCTAAACTTTCTGCGCGATTCCGGCAGGCGCGGCAGAGGCGTCACCGTCTCGCTCACGCGTGATGACGAATCGGAACAGTCAATTGCGGACGGCGCGGCCAGGCCCGATGAATCGGCACGGCTGCAGGAAATTGAAGGTTTAATCGGTCAGGCCCTGAACCTGATATCGCCGGAGCACCGCGAGGTGCTGATTCTCCGGGAAATTCAGGGGATGGACTATGAAACGATCGGCGAAATTATCGAATGCCGGTCGGGCACCGTAAAAAGCCGCATCGCGCGTGCGCGCGAACAGTTGCGGTTAAAGCTCATAGAGCTTGGTGGTGAATCGCTGTGAATGAAAAAGATCTACAGAAGTTGCAAGATGAGTTGTCGGCCTACCTCGACGGGGAAGCCGACGACCCCGCGCATATCGCGCGCCTCATCGCGGAAGACGCGGATGTAGCGCGGGTATATGCCGGCATGCAGCGCCTTTCGTCGCAAGTAAAGTCGCTCGCCGCGCCGGAAGTCCACCCCGCGTTCGCAACGCGGGTGATGGCGCACGTGCGCGAAGCCGAGCCGGTCCCTTCCGCGCCGCGCCATGTATGGCGTTGGTCGCTCATTGCAGTTAGCGCGGCTGCCGCGCTTTTCGCCGTGACGTTCGCGCCGTCCTTTTTCACCGATCCGCAGCTAGCCCCCTCCGATGAATTAAACGGGCAGGTCGCGCAGGTGCTCGAGATGCGCGCAATGCCGGAGAACGCGCTGTTAATCGCGCTGGAAAGCGAGCCGATGGATTCCGAGACGCGCGGCGGCTGGGAAGATGACGCCGAGAGTTACATGAACTTCGCCCAGGACGCCACCCTCGAACAAGAATATGTCGATCTTGTCGCAACGGTCGCTGCCTTGACGCACGATGATATGCCGCTCGACGATGACGGCGACGTTTACGAAGCGATGGAATCTTTGAACGACGCCGAGCGCGGCGCGCTGCGTCAATTGCTCTCAGATTATGCCGAAGGGGGCTCGCAACTGCTATGAGGCTTAACGCAACAGTCCTGGTGGCCTTTCTAGCAATCGCCGCGATTGCCCTGCCCGTGTTCGCCCAGCCCGAAGGCGGTCCTCCGCCACCACCGGGACCGCGCGAAGAAGGCGGCCCGCGTCCGCCTCGCCCGGACGATCACCGCCGCGACGGAAATCGTCCCGATTCGAATTCAATGAGTGACGACGAGATTCACGAATTGGTCAGTACGATCATTATGGTGCGCATCTCGCGCAATCTTGAGTTGAATGACGAGCAGACCGTGCTTCTCGTGCGCAACCTTCAAGACATGCGCGAGAAGATCTCCGGCTTGTATCGCGAACGCGAACGCACCTATAAGGAAATGCGCGCGCTATCGGAGAATACGGAAGCGACTGACGAGGAATTGAGCGCGAAACTCGAACAGATGATGGAACTCGATCAGAAACGCTCGGACATCAAGCGCGAAGTCTTCGAACAGACCGCCGAGGGCATGTCGGTTAAGCAAAAGGCAAAGCTCTACGTCACGCTGCAGGAGTTCGAGTGGCAGATGCGCCGTCTCGTTCAGCGCGCGAAGGAAATGACTGACGAAGAGCTGCGCAAGATGCGCGATGAATGGGGCGAAGGCGGCAGGAACCCGGGCGATCACCCGCTGGTGCAGCAGTTCATGAAAAATCGCCGGCCCGATGGACCGCCTCCCGTAAAGCCGGAAAAAGAAGCCGCGGAAGCGCCGAAGCCGTAAGGCCCCGCCTTCTTTACGAATCTTCCAGCAGCGCCTTTAGCAAGCGCTGCGCCGTCGTTATCACCGCGTTGTCATCTCCGGAGTCTTCCACCGCGCACGTAATCGACGGCGTGTCTTTCCATGCAAAGGTAACGCGATTGCCGAACGCGTGCGTGAGCATTTCGCGCCGGCCGCGTTCAAGCTGACGCCCTGTTTCCAGCTCTACCGTTACGCCAGCCTTTCCGCCGACTATGCGCTTCGCGCCAACATCGGCGCCGAGCGCGCGCACGCGCATGACCTCCAGCAACCTGCGGACGGGCGTGGGCGGCTCCCCGAATCGATCCTTGAGCTCAGAGAGCATCTCCGCGACTTCGTCTTCGTTCTGCAAGCCCGCGATACGTTTGTACAACGTGATCTTCTGCGATTCCGAAGTCACATACGACTCGGGGATATACGCCTCCGAAGCGATCTCGAACAGTGGCAAGCGGCGCATGCGGCTGGGCTCGCCTTTGATCTCCGCGACAGCTTCCGCAACAAGCTGCGTGTACGTGTCGAAACCTACCGTGGCGATGTGGCCATGCTGATCGCCGCCAAGCAGACTGCCCGCGCCGCGAATTTCCAGATCGCGCATTGCAATGCGAAACCCAGCGCCCAGCGTCGAAAACTCTTCCAGCGCCTTCAATCGCTTCTGCGCGTCTTCACTCAACGCGCGATCGCCCGGCACGAGAAGATACGCGAACGCGCGGTGCTTATAGCGGCCGACGCGACCGCGCAACTGGTACAACTCCGCAAGACCGAAGTGATCCGCCTGATCGATAATGATGGTGTTCGCATTCGGTATGTCGATGCCGGAACCGATGATCGTCGTGCAGACGAGCACATCGAACTGTTTGTGGATGAACCCGGTCATGACGCGTTCGAGTTCTTTTTCGTTCATCTGTCCGTGGCCAACGCCGACCCGCGCCGTGGGCACCAGGCGCTGCACGAGTGTTGCCGCGCGATCAATCGTCTGCACGCGGTTATGCACATAGAAAACCTGGCCCTCGCGCGCGATCTCCCGTTTGATCGCCTCCTGAATCAGGTTCTCGTCGAAATCGGCGATGCACGTGTGAATCGGAAGCCGATCATTGGGCGCCGTATTGATCACGCTCATGTCGCGCACGCCCATGAGCGACATGTTCAGCGTGCGCGGAATTGGTGTCGCGCTGAGCGTCAGCACGTCCACCATTGTGCGCAACTGCTTCAGGCGCTCCTTATGCGCAACACCGAAGCGCTGCTCTTCATCGATGATGACAAGTCCGAGGTTCTTGAACTGAACATCTTTTGAAACGATCCGGTGCGTGCCAATTACAACATCCACCTCGCCGGATTTCATCTGCTCGATGACGACCTTCAGCTCCTTCGGGCTTCTGAACCGGCTGAGCATCTCCACCTTGATGGGATAATCCGCGAACCGCTCCGCAAAATTCAGATAGTGCTGTTCCGCGAGCACGGTCGTCGGCACCAACACCGCCACCTGCCTGCCGTCCATCACCGCTTTGAACGCCGCGCGCATCGCGACTTCCGTCTTGCCATATCCGACATCGCCGCAGATCAACCGGTCCATAGGACGAAGCGACTGCATATCGCGCTTCACATCGAGAATCGCGCGCATCTGGTCTGGCGTTTCGTCATACTCGAAGGCGTCTTCAAACTCATTCTGCCAATGCGTATCGGGCGGATATGCGTGCCCCTCGCGGCTGTCGCGTTCTGCGTAGAGTTTCAGCAACTCTTCCGTCATATCGCGCACTGCCTTCTTCACGCGCGATTTGGTGCGCGCCCACGTCGCGCCGCCAAGCTTGTCCACCTTCGGCACCGCGCCATCGCCGCCGGTAAACTTCTGGATCATGTCGATGTGCGTTACGGGCACATAGACCTTGTCGCCGCCGGTATACTGCAACGCGAGGAAATCGCCGGCCTTGCCTTCGAATCGTTTCAGGCCGAGGTAGCGGCCGATGCCATGCTGATCGTGAACGATATAATCGCCTGATTTCAGATCGCCGAAAGTGGTGAGTGCCGTCCCCGCTTCAAAGCGACGCCGCGTGCGCCGCACGTAGTGCCTGCCGAACATTTCATGTTCGCTGAGCACTGCCAGTTTGGACTGCTGCACCACGAACCCGCCGCGCAAGCGGCCAATATCCACGCGCAAATCAAATGCATCCTGACCGGGGCGATAGCCTTTCTCTTCCAGCAGTTCGTAAAGACGCTTCCGCTCGCCGGTGGTCGCGCATAACAGCACAACGCAAAAGCCGTCGCGGTCCCACTGCTCGATCTGTTTCCAGAACGCCTCGCTCTGCCCCTGCCACCCGGTGATCGCGCCCATGTTCAATTGAACACGTTGCACGCCCTCCTCCGTGGCAAAAGGGACCTGCGCAATGCGCAGTTGCGCGCGCCTTGCGAAATACTTCTCCGCATCCTCCGCCGACATGATGTAGGGATTGTCGCCCAGTTGCGCGGCGATCTTTTTGGTTTCCTCGCGGATGGCGAGGGGTTCGTCCAACACGATGATGGCATCGTCCGGCAAATAATCCGTGAGCGGCACCAGCGATGACTGCGCAATCAGTTGCGCCTTTTCCGAACGCGGAAGGATCGTTACCGCCCGCTCGTGGCCCACGCTGCGCTGTGTTTCCGGTTCGAAGCGCCGGATTGATTCGATCTCGTCGCCGAAAAACTCGACGCGATAGGGCAACTCGCTCGATATCGGAAAGACATCGAGGATGCCGCCGCGCACGCTCATCTGGCCGCGTTGCTCCACCATGAGCTCGCGGTCATACCCCAAATCCGACAACTGTTCGATCAGGGCTTCAAGGTCGCGCTCATCGCCCACCGCAAGCGTCACGGTATTGCGCGTCAACGTGTCCCGCGCGACAACGTACTGCAACAACGATCGAATCGGCGCCGCGATGCGTACCGGCTCGCCCGCTGCGCGCGCCGTCAATATGCGCTTCAGCGTGTTCATCCGCTCCGCGACGATATCATCGGCGGGGGCCATTGCGTCGGAAGGCAACACTTCCCATGCCGGAAAGTGCATGCAGCGTTCGGGGTCGTCAAAGGTGAGGAGGTCTTCATAAGCCGCTTCCGCTTCCGCGCGGCCATGCGTGACGATGATCAGCGAGCGATCGCCGGCAGCCTGCAGCGCGGCCAAAGCCTTGCCGCTGCCCCAGGGCCCCACAATATCGGTGATCGAGCCGGACTTCAGCTTTAAATCAAGGCCAGAAAGTTTTGGAAGCGGTTTGGTGAGCGCCATGATGATTCGTTTTTTTTCTGCCGGCTACAGCGCGATGAGGATCGCGCCGCGTACGGTTCAAAAGTATCGTAGTAGAGACTTGTCCAAAACAAAAAACGGGCGGACCCTTTCGGATCCGCCCTGCAAAGAACCAGCGCTTGGGTTAGCGCGAGTAGAAACCGATAACGCCCGCGGTATCCGCTTTGAACGGAATCGTCTCCGCATTCGGCGTGGCCGTCATGCGGCCTTCAAAAGCATTCGCCGCCCGGTCGAGATAATCCGGCATCACCGCCGGCGGGTTCTCAACACCCGCGATGATCGCCGGAATCTTGCGGCTCGTTTCGCGCACGGCGATCGTCATTCCCGGCTTCACGCGGAACGATGGGCGATCCACTTTCTTGCCGTCGATGCGAATGTGACCGTGGTTGACCAACTGGCGCGCACCGGGAATCGTGTTTGCGAAACCGAGGCGGTACACGACGCAATCGAGACGCGACTCAAGCAACATCAACAGATTCGTGCCGGTGACGCCGCCCATGCGCTGCGCTTCTTCAAAAGTGTTGCGCATCTGGCGTTCCAGCAACCCGTAATGCATGCGAATCTTCTGCTTGTCCAAAAGCTGTTGCCCGTACACCGAAGACTTCTTGCGGGCGCTCTGGCCGTGCTGGCCCGGAGCATAAGCGCGGCGGATGGACGGGCACTTGGGGCTACCCCAAATGCAGGAGCCCAATCGGCGGCAAAGTTTGTGTCTCGGTCCGGTGTACTTGGCCATAACCCTTTATCATTCCTTTAGTTGGCTTTGTTTGCCCATTCCAGGGCCTTGTTGTGCTTGGACCGCCCAAACAGACATACCCCAACCGGATACGGCGGTCGCCAAGTCCGATACTGTAGCGCATTTCCGCGCTCCATGTCAAACACCAAAGCGCCTGCGGAACGGGAAAGGATTTGTGTGGTGGCGCTGGGGCCGGCATCTCGGCGACGCCCCCCCGTTGGCGTTTATTGGCTACTGTCGCACGGGCTTTACTCGGTAGGCCGCCTTCTTCCAGATGCGGCGGGGAGGATTTACCACACATACTCGAAGGACACAAAGAATTCGGGGGAAGTCCTAACCACGGGGAGCACTTGGGAGGAGGTGCTCCAGCGCACCGCCGATCCTGTTGAATGAACAAGCGAGATGTCCGTGCATTCGTTCTTCTACCCCGGCGGGGGGCGGGAAAGACTCACTCGCGCTCATCGGTCTTTGCCGTGATGTTTTTTTTCGGTTGTTTTGTGGGCAGAAAATTCTCTCCGGTCACCACGCGCCTGCCCGTTTTCTGCTCAAGATCGAGACGCGCTTTCTTGGCGATTCCCCCGCCTTTTTTTCCTGCGTCTGCGTTCTCAGTCATTCCGGTGGCGTCTACGCTCTCGGCTATTTGACGGGTGGAAAGCTCCGCCAAGGCGGTAAAGATAAGCTCCGCCTCGCTCATGTGATCCCGCAGGTTTTGGGCCTTGAGTCCCTTGATTTCCTTGTGTTCTTTAACGGAAACGCCGCTCCATTCGTTATGGATGATATTGGTCAGAATCGCGAATTCCTTTTCGCCCTTGATCTCGTGGTTCTTCCAGTAGTCCGTAAGCTTGTTACGGGTTTCCTGGCCCATCATGCGCTGTTGAATCCATTTTTCGCTCCGGCCGTGCTGCCGCCAGTATTCTCGCGCGCGGTCGAGGGAGCGGGCCGGATCGTTCATATCCTGAATGCGCTCGTAGCCAACTTTCGCCAGCCAGAGCTTGATCGGCTCGGCCCTGGGACTGGGAACGGACTGGATAATGCGCAGTAGGGTCTCCGGATCGGCGCAATCTGTAAACCGCATCTTTCCGTCCTCGGCAACAAGTTTCAACCGGTTACAATTTGTAACCGATTGGCTGCCTTCCTTCTTCAGGCGGTTTTTCAGGACTTTCCAGTAGTTGCGCGCAGCCTGGAAATCCCGTTGCTGAATCAACGCCGCGATGATGTCCACGACGGAAAACAGCCAAGTCTCGGATTCTGTGTCGTACACCCTGCGAATCCGGTAATTCTCGAATACGGCTAACGCCTGATCCTTGGTCATGTTTCATCTCCATCGGACGCACAGTGGACTCAACAAACGCGATCTCGTCTTTGGCATGCTGAGCCCAATGTATCACACGCAATTTACGCTGTCCTTTGCAGATTCCACAGCTTTGCGTATTTGGTGAAGACGGAAAAGGCGGCCAGGCCGCAGAGGACTGCGCCGTGGTGGCCGTCCTGGAAGCCTCGGCGGAGAATGTACATCTTAATGAATCGGGCGGCGGGGCGGAGGGTCAGATCAAGCAGGGTGGCGCGTTTGCCGCGGTCGTAGAGGTCTTGGGCGGACCAAGTCGTGAAGCGTTGGAAGGTGGCGAAGTATTCTTCGAAGTTGCGTTTGTCGTCGTGGTACATGACCTGGTCGATACGGCCGAGGGTGCCGTCGATGTCGATGGTGGCGTGGACGCGTTGCTCGCGGTAGCGGCCTTTCTTTGTGCGGAAGAGGCGGACGTTGTAATCGCGGTCCCACCCGCAGTGCTGGATGAGTTTGCCGAAGAACCACGACATGCGTTTTATCTTGTAGCCGTCGTTGCTTGCTGGGTCGGCGATGATTTCCTTGATGCGCGCTGTAAGTTCTGGGGAGAGCCATTCGTCGGCATCGAGCACGAGTGTCCAATCCGTCTCGATCTGAGGAATTGCCCAATTACACTGCGCCGCCTTGTTTACGTATTCGTGCACAACGACGTGGTTCGAATACTGTCGCGCGACCTCGTCCGATCCGTCCGATGTTTTCGGGTCGACCACGCAAAACACGTCATCCGCCCAGCGCACGCTTTCGAGGCAGCGCGGCAGCCGGTCGCCAGCATTGGGAATGAGAATAAGAACGGTGACGGTGCTCATGTGCGACTATGTTCGCAGCATCCGCGCGGCCAATCAATTCGCGCCGCGTGGTGGCCCCAGCACGCGTATGTTCCATGGGCGCAGGCTTTTGCTCTCGCGCCTGCGCCCATGTCTGGCATCACGCAAACGCGGTGGCGATGTTCGCAAGCATTTTTTCCAGTCCGATGCGCGCAGTCTCTTTCGGTTCGAGTTTCCAATATTCTTCGTTGAAGATCTCGAGCGAGAGCGGGCCCGTGTAGCCGATGGCATAGAGATCTTTCAGGCATTGCGTAAGCGGAAGGATGCCGTCGCCGGGCATGACGCGATCGCGATCGCGCAATTCGAACTGGCCCGGCGTCGCGGGCACGTCGTTCCAATGAAAATCGGAGATCAACTCCGGTTGCAGATGTCGTATGCCGTTAAAGCCCGAACCGCCGCGAAAGAGATGAAACGTATCCGGCAGCACGGTTGCGCTGGGTTCGTCGCTGTCGATGGCGATACAGCACGCTTCGCCAAGGCGATTAAGCCCCTTCAGGAAGCCAATGAACTCCATCGTAACCTTAATGTCGTAATCGTCGCGGCCGATACGCAGGAGATCGCGGTAACGGTCCGTTGCCCAGGCAAGGTCGAAGTTTTCGCGGTCGGGAAACGGCAGCGCGGCCACGTGTAACGAGCCGACTTCCGAAACCATGCGCATGCGGTCGCGCGTGACGGTGAGCGATTTCTCCCACTCCTCCTGCGTGGCCGGCATGCCATCCCAAAGTCCGATCACGTTGGGAACGAACAGGCCGCGATCCTTGATCTCCTTCGCAACGTCGGAGAGTTTATTGCCGCCCTTCTCCAGCTCTTCAAGGTCATTCATCCATAGTTCGATGCCGTCGTATCCCGCTTCCGCGGCGACGCGTATTTTTTCAAGCGCGGGCGTGGGGTCCGCGGCAGGCGATTTGCGAATCGTGCTCGCATTCAGCACCAC
>CALEZK010000060.1 GCA_937928585.1 uncultured bacterium
CGCAATGCTCAAGCGCGTGCGCTTGCTTGCGCTATTCTCGTTTTGATTCCCCGCCTAACCCCCCGCCTTCATCTTTCCAATAAACTCTGCCAGATTCTTCCCCAACCCAAGAATCCCTGCGTTCTTTTTCTCATCCGTCAGCGTGCCGTCCGGATTAAACGCATTCATGGCGCTCGACACCGCAATCTGATCCGGCAGCACAATCATGTTGATATTGCCCAGCAGCATCCGCACGACAACCAATCCCCGAAGACCGCCTAGCGCGCCCGGCGACGCGCTCATCAGACACACCGCCTTTCCCGTGAAACACTGCAACGGCGTTTCGCCTTCTTCCTTGCGCGACGCCCAATCGATCGTGTTTTTCAACACCGCCGTTATCGAGCTGTTGTACTCCGGACACGACAGCAACCACCCGTCATGCGCGAGCATCATGTCTTTTATTTTCCGCCCGTTTGCAGGCATCCCCTCCGCCTTTTCCAAATCCTCATCGAACATAGGCAACGGATAATCCCGCAGATCGAGATACGTCACCTGCGCGCCCGCGGCCTCCGCGCCCCGCGCGGCAAGCTTCACCAATTTCTTGTTGTACGATTCCTTGCGGAGACTCCCCGCAAACGCCAATATTCTAGGTGTCGACATATTCAGCCTCTTTTCCCAAGTAAACAGTCAATGCGTAAATACGAACAAGCAGAATACTATTTGGAAGTCTTCGCCCAAATCCGCACATCATCGATGTTGCCCGTATCGTCAAACGAACCAAATCCGATTCCGCCTTCCAGAAATGTCTTGTCCGTCGTCTTCATCACCGGTTTCGTCATGTCGTCGTAATACACGGCAATCGTGCCTTCCTTCGTATCGCGCTCGATCCGAATCGTGTGATATCCCGTACCCCAATCTGTCCCGTCCGTGCGCTCCGTTGCGATCGATACCCGCGGCGCGTTGTTCACAAGAAAAATCGAATTCGCATGCTCATCCGCCTTCGTCGCAAGGTGAACGTAATAGAAGTGGCTCGGGTCCTGGTAGCCGAAGAAAATGCACATGTCCCGATGCCCGTACTCGCGCCCCGTCTGCTTCATGCGCGCCTCAAGCACAAAATCGCCCACCACCACATCCTTAATCCGCGCAATGTTCTTTGGCGATCGCACCGGCGGTTCATACGCGCTTTGCTGATGCAGCGTATACACCTTGTTGCCTTCATCCACCGTGATCTTCCAGGCCGCGGGGTCCGTCTGCGTCCATCGTTCCGCGCCCGTCTCGAAATCCTCCGAAAGTAGCAGCGGAAGCCCCTTCATTTCCTTCGCCGGTTCCGCAACCGCCGCGGCAACCACAGCAAGCGCAAAAGCGCAGTAAACCAAACGCATCATGAATAGCCTCCCAAGCGTTGAATCTTCACCAATCATACGCGCCAACTCCCAAGCCCGCAATTCCGGAGGACGGGTTTTTCAACCCGCCAACACGTCACGCAAAGCAACGCCCAAAACAATAAAACCGTTGCCGGTCAAGCGACCCCAAATCACATCCGCGGCATCAATCCGAGCACAGCGAGGAATCTCGCTATTCTTCCACGACACGCCCCAAGTGCAGCGGCAACAACCCCGCGAGCTTCCCCAAAATTCCACCCGCCCGCTATTTTCGTGTAGTCTTATCCGATTATGCATAACGACCCCGTAGTCAGAAAATACATCAGCGCAGGCAGAACCACCGCCTATAAACTGCCCGTTGAAGCCTTTCCAAACCACATCACCAACTGCTACCTCGTGATGACCGACCCCATTACGCTGATAGACGCCGCATCCGGACAGGATTCATCCAATGCATCATTGCTCGACTGTTTCGAACGGCTCCGCACCGAGTTTGACGAGAAGGTAACCCTGCAAGATGTGAAGCGGCTCATCCTTACGCACGGCCACATCGATCACTTCGGTGGGCTCCACTATGTCGTCGAACAGACCGGCGCGGAAATCGGCATACACGAGTTGGACGCCAGCGTCATCCGGCACTTCAAAGAGCGCCTTGTCGTCTCCACCAAAAATTTACACATATTCCTCGAGCGCGCCGGCCTCAGCCCAGAGCGCACCGCAAAACTCCTCGATATGAACAAATGGTCGAAAGACCTGTTCCGCGCGCGTCCCGTCGATTTCGTGTTTGACGAAGGCCCGCTCCCAAACACGCCCTTCGAGCTGCACCACGCCCCCGGACATTGCCCCGGCCAGGTCTGCATCCAGTTGGACGACATCCTGTTCACCGCGGATCACGTCCTCTCGCACATCACCCCAAACCAATCACCCGAATTTATCGTGCGCTACACGGGACTCGGCCACTACATCGCCGCGCTCAAAAAGATCAAGGCGATTCCGGGTATTAATATCGGCCTCGGCGGACACGAACACGCGATCGAAGACGTCTCCGGTCGCGTAGACGCGTCCATCGCGTTTCACGAAGCCCGTCTCGAGAAAACGCTCAACCTTTGCAACGAACCCAGCACAGTGTCCGAGGTGTCACTTAAACTTTTCGGCGAACGCAAGGGTTATCACGTGCTGCTCGCCTTCCTCGAGACCGGCGCGCACATGGAATACCTGCACGAGCGCGGCCACCTCGCCGTCGTAAACGTCGACGAGGTCGACATGCAATATAACCCCGTCCTCAAATACCAACGCCAGTAATCCCGGAGCGCGCGCGCAGACATGGATGTGCTGGAACGCATTGTGAACCTGCTGGGCCGACTCGGCTTCAACACCACGCGCCTGAAATGGAAACTCTTCCAGCACCAGAAGCGCATGCAACAGCCCAGGTACGGAATGCGCCTGCCGGTCGCGCTTCAGTGGCTAAGCTATCCCCACAAAAAATGTTCGCACTGCAATGGCATCGTCGATCGTGACGCCCGCACCTGCGAACACTGCGGCAAACGCGTACCCTCGATGTTTACCTACCGCGCCATGCGCCTGTTCGGCGTCGCCGCGCCCCAGGGTTCGCCGATTATGCTGGGCGTCTTCTTCCTCGTCATGCTCGTGAACTTCGCCCTCGGCATCGCCATGCAGGGTTGGTCCGCGCTCATGTCGCCCACCAACGCGACGTTAACGGCGTTCGGCGCATGGAGCCCGCTGCTCGCCGTCGTGCAACACGAAACTTGGCGCTACCTCGCGTTCGGACTCGGCCACATCGGCCTCATTCACATCGCGTTCAACATGTTCGCCCTCACGCAAGTCGGCCCGATCATTGAACAACGCATCGGCCCCTGGCGCATGCTCGTCCTCATCACAATCGGACAAATCGCCGCGGCCGCTGCTTCGCACTACTACTACTTCAACTACCGCGAGCAACTCCTCGCCGTAACCGCCGGCGCCTCCGGTTGGCTTTTTGGGTTGATCGGTTTCGGCATTTCACATTTTCACCACCAGGCAGGCGTCCTCAAAGATTACCAAACCCAACTTATCCGATGGGGAATCTACTCGCTCATCTTCGGCTTCATAATCGGCGCGAACAACGCAGCCCACGTCGGCGGCATGCTCGCCGGCCTCGCCCTCGGCTTCATCCCGGAACCCCGCCGCCAAACCGCCAAACCCGCGCAACTCGCCTGGAACACCGCCGCAGTAATTTCTGCCTTACTATGGTTGATCACCCTGGCCTACCTCGCACACTCAATCGTGACCCGCTGGGTTCCCACCCTATAACTGTCAACATCAATCAGAATCTCGCACCCGTAATCGAAATTCGTAATGCTAATTGGTAACTCGTAATCGATCTTCGCCCCCATCCCCCGTTGAAGGGGGTGGCGCAAAGCGCCGGGGGATGTGAGCCCACACCAAACGCGCAAACCCTCATGCTCGTGCGCGTAATCGTAACTCGTAATCGATCTTCCACGTCCCATCACAAAACCACGCCGCGAAGCAGCATCCCAGCTACCCTGGCAGGGCGAGCGCCCCCGCGAGCCGCGCCCGCGAATCCCAAATCCACAACTCCTTACCCCAAACCACCTAAGGCCCCCGCATGCAAACCCGCCCTCCAGGGTGGTATACTTTCAGCGAGGTAGATGCCCATGCTGTGCCAAAAATGTCACAAGTCGCTCGCGACAATCCGTTACGCCGAAGTCGTCAGCGGAAACGTTTCCGAACTGCAACTCTGCGCCGACTGCATGAGCAAGCTGCAAGACGAGGCTGTCTCCGGATTCGAACTCGCCGGTGTAACCACTGCAAAAACAAAATCACGCCCTGCGTCCGCCCCCGGCGACGTCGCCGCTGAAGGCAAAATGCCCACGCGCGTCTGCCGCACCTGCGGCGCGGACCTCATGGAGGGCATAAAACAAAGCCGCGTCGGTTGCAGCGCCTGTTACGATGCCATCGGCGACGCGCTCGATTCCGTGCTGCGCGCCTTTCACGTTGGCCAGCGCCACCGCGGCAAAGTACCGCACGTAAACGACGAGCGCCGCCTCATGGGTGCCGAATTGCATAGCCTGCGCGCCCTCCTGCGCAGCACCCTCAAGTCCGAGAACTACGAAGAAGCCGCCAAACTGCGCGACCGCATCCGCACGCTCGAAGTATCCATGAACGTGCGGGAGCCCGAACGCGTTGGGCAGCAATCCGGGAACTGAACGATGCTTAAAACCCTGCTCGACAAACCCGGCGAATGGATCACACGCGGCGGTCCCGAGATCGACACCGTTGTAAACACGCGCGGCACCCTCGCGCGTAACATCGCGGATCTCCCGTTTCCAGGCCGATGCTCCGAGGACGAAAAACGCGCTGTGCAGGAG
>CALEZK010000061.1 GCA_937928585.1 uncultured bacterium
GGCGTCGATGAGGGCCGCGCGGCCCACGACGGCGGCGACGGGTTCGCCGTTGGCGAGTCCTTTGCCGAGCACGACGAGGTCTGGCTCCATCTCGTAGCTTTGGAACGCGAACATGTTGCCAGTGCGCCCGTGACAGGACTGGACTTCGTCGAAGATTAGCGCGACGTCATGTTTCGTGCACCATGCGCGCAGCAACTGGTGATACCACTTTGGCGGATGCCAGGAACCTTTCGCGCCGAGGTATGGCTCGGTGATGAGCAGGGCGATGCGATTGCCCACTTCCTTCGCGAGCGCGTTGAGTTCGTCTTCGTAGAACCGCGGCGTTTTTTCGTCTTCCATTGGGAACGAAATGAAACGCACGTTCGGGTTTGGGGAAGAATCACCGCTGACGTCGCCGGCGAGCCCCTTCTTTCCATGGAAGCCATGTCGCGTTGCGAGCATGATGGGTTTGTCGGGCTGCTTGTGCAATGCGCACCACATGGCTTTTTGAATGCCTTCGGAGCCACTCGCCGCCCAGAGCAATTTTTGCGCGTTTGGCATGTTAAGGCACCGCACGAGACGTTCCGCGGCCTGCACTTCAATTTCGGTCAATGCGTTGTAGGAAGTGCGCGGCAGTTCCGCGCAATAGTGGCGGTAGCGTTCCTCGAACAATGCGTTGCCATGCCCCAGATTCGATACAAGCACGCCGGAAGTAAAATCGATCAACTCGATGCCGTCAACGGTCCACAGGCGCACGCCTTCTGCGCGCGCGATTGCGGTGAGCGTTGGCGTAAAGGTGCGCTGGCCGTAGCCGGTGACCGCGTCGAGTCGCGCGCGCAGCGCGTTTGCGATGGGTTCGTTTTCATGTTGAACTGTGTGATGCATGGGACTTTCTTATCACCTCAGATGTAATACATGCTCGAGTGCGCGCCGCTTGCAAGTTCGCGAACGGTAATCAGCCGCAGCACGTCTTCAATGCCTTTTGCCGCCTGCTTCCACGCGGGGCGGATGTCGTTTCCGTGCGCGTCGTCCACGGGCAGCGGATCAAGAACGCCGCCGTCGATCGCGCGCACGATATCCAACAGCGAGATCTCGTCTGGCGTGCGGCCGAGGAGATAGCCTCCCTGTGAGCCGCGCAAACTGCGGACAATCCCCGCGCGCTTGAGCTGCAGCAGGATGTGCACGAGATACTTTTCCGGAATGCCGCGCTGCTCCGCGATGTATTGCGCGGTGACGGGCACGTTTTCGTGCTCGCGCGCGGCGAGCTCGACAACAGCACGGCAGGCATATTCGCATCGCCCGGAAATGTTCATTCAATGCACTCCAACTTCAGAACGAGGGATTATCGGTAGCGTGCACGGGACATGTCAATTGGGGCGCGGGCTGAAATTCCTGGATTCACCGGTCATCTGGTATTCTCGGGGGAAATCTTGGGAGTACCGGTACCGTTATGGGCACGCTGATTATCGTTAGGCACGGTCAGGCCTCGTTTCACGAAGAGGACTACGACAAGTTGTCGCCGCTGGGCGAAGAACAGGCGCGGCGCTTGGGCAAGTATTGGGCCGAGCATGGCGTGCAATTGGACAAGGCGATCTCGGGACCACTCCGGCGTCAGCGGCGCTCGGCCGAGTTGGTGCGCGAGGAGTTCGAGAAGGTGGGCGGTGAATTCCCAGAGATTGTCATTGATGAAGCGCTTGCGGAGATGCCCGCGGAACGCCTGGCGAAACGATTCATGCCGCAGCTCTGCGCGGAAGACGCGGAGTGTCTTGCGCTGGTGCAGGAGTACATGGCCGCGGAAGACAAGAAAGACAAAGAGCGCCTATTCCAGAAACCGTTCGAGAAGATGATGTTGAAATGGGCTTCGAAGGAATATCACGACGAAGAGATCGAAACCTTCGAGAATTTTATCGGTCGCGTGAGAAACAGTTTTCACACGATCATTTCGAGTAGTCCAAACGGCCAGCGAGTCGCGGCGTTCACGTCCGGAGGGCCGACCGCAATCGCGATGCACCTCGCGTTGAATACGTCGTTTGAATCGACCATGGAATTGATTTGGCAGATTCGCAACGCGTCGCTCACGGAATTCATGTTCACCGAAGGCCGGTTCACTTTAAGCACATTTAATAATGTCGCGCACCTGCGCGATCCGGAAATGTGGACGTATCGTTAGTTTTCGTTTTTTGCGGACTATCGCCCCACCCTTGGCCATTCTCCAAAGTGCGCATACTCTTGAGTATGTATACGTGCTGTTCTGCACGCGCACAACCCCATTGAGTTCGAGGAGTATCGCGCCATGACTTTGAAAGAGAAAGAAATCATTGTCACCCAGACCGACCTATCGCGGCTTAAGGCCAGCATCGAGCGCTTGAGCGCTTACGACCGCCGCCAGCAAGGGCATCTCGCCGAATTGGAGGCGGAACTCGGGCGCGCGAAGACTATCGCCGCTGAAGACGTGCCCGGCGACGTCGTCACCATGAATTCGACCGTTCGCCTGAAGGATCTGGCGTCTGGGGAGGAATCCATTTACACGCTTGTTTACCCGAACGAAGCGGATGCGGCGAATGCGCGCATTTCGGTGCTTGCGCCTATTGGCATGGCGTTGCTGGGCGATCGCGTGGGCAGTGAAATTGCCTGGAAAGTACCGTCCGGCGAGCGAAGGTTGCGCGTGGAGGAAATCCTGTTCCAACCGGAAGCGGCGGGATTTTTTAAACTCTAGGGCCTGCGGCAAAATCCTTGGGCCGCGATCGCGGTTTACGGTTCTTGCGTGCGATTCGCGATTTGGCCCGCGCCCGAGTACGATACCGTGCAGGGCGCGGGCTCTTGTCGTTACGACTCGCCGCCATTCCACCAAAAAACATTGGGGCGTTCTACACGTATGGACTTTTCACCATCACCGCAGATGCAGGAGCTGCTATCGCAGGTCCGCGAGTTTATTGACACGAAAGTCATTCCCGTGGAAGAAACGGTGAAGAAGAACGGCTTTCGCGCGTCCTTGCCGGAGATTAACAAACTTCGCGCGGAGGTGAGGAAGCGCGGATGGTGGACGCCGCAGATGCACAAAGAGCATGGCGGCATGGGGCTGACGCTGGTTGAACACGGGCTGCTGAGCGTGGAGTTGGGTCGCTCGCAGCTCGGGCACTATTCGTTCAATTGCCAGGCGCCGGACGCAGGCAACATGGAAATTCTCGCGCAGTTCGGCACTGAGGAACAGAAGAAAACATACCTTGAGCCGGTCGTGCGCGGCGAGAAGCGGTCCTGTTTTGCGATGACCGAGCCGGAGCACGCCGGATCGAACCCGGTGTGGATGAGCACGCGCGCGGTGAAGGACGGCGATGACTACGTGATCAACGGTCACAAGTGGTACACGTCCTCGGCGGACGGCGCGAGCTTCACCATCGTGATGGCGGTGACCGATCCGGAGCAGCAGCCGCATTTTCGCGCGAGCATGATCATCGTGCCGCTCGACAATCCCGGCTACGAGCTCGTTCGCAATATTTCCGTAATGGGCGATGAAGGCGACGATTGGGCGAGCCATTCGGAAGTGCGCTTCACGAATTGCCGGGTGTCGCAATCCAACTTGCTCGGCGGCGAGGGCATGGGCTTTGCCATCGCGCAGGAACGCCTTGGGCCGGGGCGCATACACCATTGCATGCGCTGGCTGGGCATTTGCGAGCGCAGTTTCGAAATCATGTGCGATTACGCGGTGAAGCGCGAGATCGCGCCGGGCACGCCGTTGGGCACGCGCCAGATGGTGCAGCAGTGGATCGCGGAGAGCCGCGCGGAGATCGATGCGGCGAAGTGGTATGTCTTGCATGCGGCGTGGAGCATCGAGAAATTCGGGCAAAAGGCGTCGCGCGACGAAATATCGTGCATCAAATTTTATGTCGCCGGCGTGTTGCAGCGCGTGGTGGATCGCGCGGTGCAGGCGCTTGGGGGTCTTGGCGTTTCCGATGATACGCCGCTCTCGCATTACTATCGACACGAACGCCCCGCGCGGATCTACGATGGACCAGATGAAGTGCACAAGCAATCCGTGGCAAAGCGGATACTCAAGCAATATGGCATGACTGCGCCGAAGTGACGTTCGGAATGCATGGCAGCAGTTGGGCTTGTGGTTTGTTGTTGAAGCTGCAGGCGGGACGCCATCACCACAATATTTGTGAACACGTTGTTGCGATTCGAGGTATGGGGCAAGCATGACCGCACCGATTGACAACACAGCCGCCGTGCGCGCGGGCGAAGAGCTCGACATCGCCGCGCTGGAAACGTATCTCGCGCAGTATGTCGGCGCGGGCAAACTTTCGGTTGAGCAGTTTCCCAGCGGTCACTCAAACCTGACGTATCTTCTGCGCCAGGGTGACCGCGAGTTGGTGCTGCGGCGTCCGCCGTTCGGCAGCAAGGTGAAATCCGCGCACGACATGGGCCGCGAATTCAAAGTACTGTCGAAGCTGAACCCCGTGTACGCGCCCGCGCCGAAGCCGCTGGTGTATTGCGAAGACGAATCGGTGATTGGCGCGAAGTTTTACGTGATGGAGCGTATCAAGGGCGTCATCTTGCGGGGGAAGCGACCGAAAGATCTGGAGATAACGCCGAAGATCGTGACGGGGTGTTGCACGTCGTTGATTGAGAATTTGGCATCGTTACACGCGCTCGACTACAAGGCCGTGGGTCTCGACGATTTATACAAGGGCAGCAACTACGTGGAGCGGCAGGTAAACGGCTGGGCGGATCGGTATACCGGATCGCAGACGGATGAGATTGCGGAGATCGAT
>CALEZK010000062.1 GCA_937928585.1 uncultured bacterium
GCCCAGGCGCACGACGAGGGTCTGCAAGCCGAACTTCCGGTCCTGGGCTTCGTCGCAAACGTCGTAGGCTAAGGCAAGTGCGAGAATGAACGCCGCACGACCAACGACAAGGAATACGGCGTCGCTCCACATGGAGGGCGGTAACGGCAGCAGGGCTGTCACAAGCGACCACGTAAAGGCGATGGTGAACGGCTTCATGAGCGGCACGGTGCGAAGGGCCGGTTGGACCGGCGCGTATGCGGTGTAGTAGAGCGTCCACGCGCACGCGGCGAAGAGCACCAGGGCTTGCGCTGCGACTGGGATCGCGAGAAAACAAACGATGCCAATCAGGCCCGAGGCGAATGCCAGTGCTCGGGGAAGACGCGCGTTTCTGACGACGTTGTATGCAAATAGAGATCCGCAAAACACGGTGCCTTCGAGCGCGCCGAAGGCGAGCGGCAAGCCAAAAAGCAGGCGCGTTTGCGCGAGCAGCGCGACCGCGCAACAGCCTATCCAGCAATGCTGAAGAATTGCCTTTGAAATTCCCATGAAAACACCGTGTTGGACTATGTTTGCCTTCAAGCGATAGTATACAAGCCGTTTTGCGACAGGGGTAACGGTGAGGATGGAGCAATGGCGTTCGACTTTGACATGATTCAGCGGCTGTATGCGGGACTTCCGGAGCGGGTGGCGAAAGCGCGCAAGCTACTCGGGCGTCCGCTTACGTTGACAGAGAAAGTGCTCTACGCGCACCTCTTCGATGATGCGTTTCCGAACGAGCCGTTTGAGCGCGGCGGATCGTACGTGGATTTTGCGCCGGATCGCGTTGCGATGCAGGATGCCACTGCGCAGATGGCCTTGCTTCAGTTCATGCAGGCGGGCCGCGCGAAAACGGCCGTGCCTTCCACAGTGCATTGCGATCACCTGATTCAGGCGAAAGTCGGCGCGAAAGAAGATCTAAGAATTGCGCTGGACCAGAACAAGGAAGTCTATGATTTCCTGGCCTCTGTCTCGAACAAGTATGGAATCGGGTTCTGGGCGCCGGGCGCGGGCATCATTCACCAGGTTGTATTGGAGAACTATGCGTTCCCCGGCGGGATGCTGATCGGCACGGATTCGCACACCGTTAATGCCGGCGGTCTCGGCATGATTGCGATTGGTGTCGGGGGTGCGGACGCTGTCGACGTGATGGCGGGCATGGCGTGGGAACTGAAGTTTCCCAAGCTTATCGGCGTACATCTCACTGGGAAAATGAGCGGATGGACTTCGTCCAAGGACGTCATTCTCAAGGTAGCGGACATTCTCACGGTGAAAGGCGGCACCGGCGCCATTCTCGAATACTTCGGGCCGGGCGCGGAGACCATGTCGTGCACGGGTAAAGGGACGGTGTGCAACATGGGCGCGGAGATTGGCGCAACGACTTCCGTTTTCTCGTTTGATGATTCAATGGTGCGTTATCTTGAATCGACGGATCGCGCGGACGTTGCAAAAGCCGCGAATGCCGTGCGCGAACATTTGCGCGGGGACGTCGAGGTGTATGCGGATCCTTCGAAATACTTCGATCAATTAATCGAGATTAATCTCAGCGAACTCGAACCTCACGTGAATGGGCCGTTTACCCCCGATCTTGCGTGGCCAATTTCCAAGCTTGGCGCGGCCGCGAAGGAGAAGGGCTGGCCGATGGAGATCGAAGTTGGGCTGATTGGTTCCTGCACGAATTCATCCTATGAAGACCTTACGCGCGCAGCGTCGCTCGCGAAACAGGCGAGCGATCACGGCGTGAAGGCGAAGTCGGAATACACTGTGACGCCCGGCTCGGAGCAGGTGCGCTACACCGTCGAGCGCGATGGCATCCTGAAAGAATTCGAAGAGATCGGCGGCGTCGTGCTTGCGAATGCCTGCGGCCCCTGCATCGGCCAGTGGGCGCGCCATCGCAGCGGCGGCAACGATCAGCCGAATACGATCGTGACGTCGTTCAACCGCAATTTCGCGAAACGCAATGACGGAAATCCCAAGACGCACGCGTTCGTAACGTCGCCGGAGATAACCACGGCGCTCGCGATTGCCGGACGCCTCGATTTCAATCCGCTTACCGATACGCTTACGGGCAGTGATGGCAAGCCGTTCAAGTTCGCGCCACCGACCGGCGAAGAACTGCCGAAGAAGGGCTTTGCCTGCGAAGACCCCGGTTACGTTGCACCCGCGGCAGACGGCAGTAAGGTCGAAGTGAAAGTCAGCCCAACCTCCGATCGCCTGCAATTGCTCGATCCGTTTCCAAAATGGGAAGGGACTGACCTTAAAGGTCTACGGCTGTTGTTGAAGGCGAAGGGCAAATGCACTACCGACCACATTTCGATGGCGGGGCCCTGGTTGAAGTATCGCGGTCACCTCGACAACATTTCGAACAATATGTTCATCGGCGCGATCAATGCTTTTAACGATCAGGCGAACAAGGTCAAGAACCAACTCACCGGCGAATATGGTGAAGTTCCCGCGACGCAGCGCGCTTATAAAGCCGCAGGCATTGGCACCATAGTCGTTGGCGATGAGAACTACGGCGAAGGATCTTCCCGCGAACACGCGGCGATGGAGCCGCGCCATCTTGGCGTGCGCGCCATTCTCGTGCGGTCATTCGCGCGCATTCACGAGACGAACTTGAAGAAGCAGGGCATGCTCGCACTAACCTTCGCGGATAAAGCGGACTACGACAAGATTCGGGAAGACGACACCATCGACATTGTGGGCCTTGGCGCGTTCGCCCCGGAGAAGCCGCTGTCCATAGTGCTTCATCACAGCGACGGCACCTCGGACACCTTCGCGGTGAACCACACGTATAACGAAAACCAGATCGAGTGGTTCAAGGCGGGTGGCGCGCTGAACCTGATTCGCGCGGGGGTGAAGGCGTGACGAGATGCGTTGCGCGGTGAAACGCGACGCGGTAGAGGTGCGATCTGAAAGCGATTGATTTTACCGCCAACGGGGTTTGCGCTTCAGCGTTTAACAGTTAAGACAGGTCGCCGATCCTCGATTGTCTACAGATATATTTGTTCGTAACTGTTAACCTTCGAGGGCTCCAACATGGCCAAGCGACTGGTCCGCCGTATTGCGAAATGGCTTTTCGGCATTTGGCTCGTGCTCATGATCGGTTTGGGCGCGGTCGCTGTAAACGTAATTTGGTTCAAGCCATTTTCGATAGACATTTTCTTTGAACGCGTGTTTATCGAGTATGCGCTCTCGAATCCCGAGTTGCTCACTGATCTTCGGATGCTCGAACAGTTCGGGATAACCGGTCACAACGCAGACCTCACCGACGCCTCACCGGCCTTCGGCGAGCGAATGTGGGAAAAGGGCAAGCGCGATCTCGACACGCTGCGCCGCTACGACCGGGACAGCTTGGACAAAGATCGCCAGTTGTCTTACGACGTGCTTGAGTGGTACCTCGATGACAGCGCGCGCGCAAAGGACTTCCTCTTCTACGACTATCCCGTGAACCAGTTATTCGGCGTGCAGAACGACCTGCCCACGTTTATGGCCATGAAGCACCAGGTGCAGACACCCCACGACGGGGACCAGTACGTTCAGCGACTCGCGAAATTTCCGCGCAAAATGGAACAGGTTGTCGAGGGATTGAAGTTGCGCGAGAGCAAAGGAGTCCTTCCGCCAAAGTTTGTGTTTGCCAAGGTCTTGAGCGAGATGCGCGGTTTCTCCGGCATACCAGCGAAAGAGAACATCCTCTACACCTCGTTTAAGGACAAGCTTGATAAGGCAGACGGTTTTTCAGACGCTGAAAAAGAAGCCATGCTTGCGCGTGTGGAATCGGCCATATCGGAGTTTGTTTACCCTGCGTATACAACGTTGAACACGCAGTTGTGTGACATGGAACTTCGCGCCACCGAAGACGACGGCGTCTGGAAGTTCCCAAATGGAGACGCCTACTATGCATACGTGTTGCGTAGTCAGACGACGTTGGACACTCCGCCGCAAGAAGTGCATGAGCTTGGCGTCCATGAGGTTGAACGAATTACCGCAGAGATGCGCGCGATTCTCGACGGGCTCTCTATCACGGGGAAATCCGTGGGAGAGCATATGCGCGACCTGCAGGCCGATCCGAAGTTTCATTTCCCCAACAGCGATGAAGGCCGGGCGGCGTGTATTGCCGAGTACCAAAAGCTGATCGACGAGATTGATGAGGGAATGTCAGATGTTTTTGACCTTCGCCCCAGCGTAGGCGTTGAAGTGCGCCGGGTGCCGGAATTCCGGGAGCAGGGTTCGGCCGGCGCATACTACGAGTCGCCCGCGTTGGATGGATCGCGGCCGGGCGTTTTCTTCGCCAACTTGCGCAATATGGAAGAGATCGCCAAGTGGGGAATGCGCACGCTTGCGTACCACGAAGCGGTTCCCGGCCATCATTTTCAGATTGCAATACAGCAGCAACTGGGCGGTCCCACCTTCCGCAAAGTGATTCCGTTCACTGCGTTTGCGGAAGGCTGGGCGCTTTATGCGGAGCGGCTCGCGTGGGAACTTGGATATCAGGAAGACCCATATTCCAATCTTGGGCGCTTGCAGGCTGAACTGTTTCGCGCGGCGCGACTCGTCGTCGACACTGGTATCCACTACAAACGATGGACACGGCAAGAGGCAATCGACTACATGATGCAGACCACTGGCATGGGCGCCGATGAGGTTACGGCAGAGATTGAACGCTACATCGTGATGCCCGGCCAAGCTTGCTCCTACAAAATGGGAATGCTAAAGATTCTCGAACTTCGCGAGAAAGCGAAAAACGAGCTTGGCGACAAGTTTGCGTTGAAAGAGTTCCACAACGCCGTCATCGGGAATGGATCGTTGCCATTGGGCATTCTGGAGGACGTGGTCGATCGGTACATTGCCGAGCGAAAGGCGGGATAGATTCAGCGGAGTGTTGTTTGCGAAAGTTATGAAAATAAGGTGTTTTTAGATAGTTGTGGCACAAATTGTATATCGAATTCTCAGTTTGTACCACAAGACCGAGAAACTACCTTATTTTGGGACTTTTTGATGAAAAGATCCATCAAGCAATCGGCAGTTACTCGTTAAAAGCAATGCTGCCGCTACAGTTTCATCTTTTTGAACTGCCACTCTGGTATGGCGCGGATAATCATCATGATGTATCGCCAGAACCAGGGGACATAGGCGATGTCTTTTCCACGCAGAATTGCGGCGTGAATTTCACGCGCGGCGCGTTCGGGAGATGCAACGAGCGCGCCCGGCAAGGGCAGACCCCAGGTCATTTTCGTGTCTACAAATCCCGGTTTGATCGTGTGCACCTTGACACCGTAGGCGCACATGCGATTTCGCAGCCCTTGGAGATAGGCGGACATTGCGGCTTTGGACGCCCCGTAGATGTAGTTTGACTGCCTGCCGCGATCGCCGGCAACCGACGAGATTCCAGCGATGAACCCTCGGCGCGCTGCTTCAAAGTGGAATGCAAACCGTTCGCATATTGCGATGGTCGCGTTTACATTCACATCGATTGTGCGCCGCGCGATAGCGGGGTTCGTCTGCGCGGCGGATTGTTCGTCCATAAAACCGAACGCTAATACGACACCGTCGACAGTGCCATTCCCATCTTCCATGCACTGGTCGACGAAGGCGGCGTGCGCGTCGATTGCTTCGGCGTCGAAACACTTCGCAACTACGCGCACGGAATGTCGCAATTCGAGG
>CALEZK010000063.1 GCA_937928585.1 uncultured bacterium
TTGCAAGACCCAGCACAAGGACAACGTAGGGGTCCTTGCGCCGGATTGATTCCAGGACGGTGACATGAGCCACCGCGACGATTTTGCTCAGTGTATTCATATTAAGAGACCTTATGACCGATAGTCGTTACGAAGTAATCTTCCAGGGAGCCGGCTTCAACCTCTATTCGCAGGTCTTCGCCGCCGTTGTCCTTGAGCAGTTGAACAATGCGCTCGCAGGAGGCTTTAGAGGGCGTCGTATAGTGAACGCGCCCGTTCTCGCCATTCAGAATTTGGGTGCCTTCCGGCAACGGATCGGGGAGCGACGGCCCTGCCGCAACAACGGTGAATGTTCGCATTGCATGTCGCAGGTCAGCCATAGTTTTTTGTTCGACAACACGACCGCCGTCGATGATTACGACCCGGTCGCAGAGCATGGTGACTTCCGTCAGTTCGTGAGACGAGAAGAAGACCGTCTTGCCCTTGTGCTTGAACTCGAGCAAGAGATTGCGAACATGAAGCCTCGCGACTGGGTCCAGGCCGGATGTTACTTCGTCCAAAATGAGCAGATCCGGACTTCCCATAATCGCTTGCGCTATACCCACGCGTTGGAGCATGCCCTTCGAGTAACCGCGGAGCGGTTCCCGATCGCGGCCCGTCAGCCGGACTTTTGCGATTAACTCGTCGATAAGCGATTCGTGATTTTCTTTCGGGATATCGCCCAATTTCGCATACAGTTTCAGCGTTTCCCGTGCCGTGAGAAAGGGATAGTACTGTGCAACTTCCGGCAGATAGCCAATGCGCTTCCGCGATTCGACTGAGCCGGCCGGAAGCCCGAAGACTCTTGCGCTACCCGCGCTCGGAAAGCGAAAGCCAAGCAGGGCCTTGATTGTTGTGGTCTTGCCTGCGCCGTTGGGCCCAATAAAGCCAACCACCTCACCTTCGTACACATCCAGGCTCAGACCGGTCACCGCTGGAATCTGCTCTCGCCTGTCCGTCTTGTAGGTTACAGAAAGATCTTTGATTTCAATTATTGGCTGCGACATTTTCCGCTTCCTTTCCGTCGTGACCAGCTTCGACCTTGGAAGGGGCGCTCTTCGCAATCCGATCCATTTCCTCGAAGAGCTTGAGGCCTTCGCCGAAATGGGCTTTCGCCGTGCAGGATGCGCTTCCGGTAAAGACCCACTTGGCTCCGTCATGCCGATACGTGTATTCGAACCCGCGAAACTTGTGTTCCTTTGGCGCGTCAGGAGACGTGTTTCGCACAAATACATGCAGTAGCGCGCGCCGTTCGCCAAAAAGACCAAACTCCTGGGCGTGCGCAACTGTCGTTACTGCCTGCCAGTTTTCAATATCGGGAACGCCGGACAAATATTCATTCTTGCACTGTTCCGCTATGGTCTTGAGTTCGGCTTCAAAGTGATTTGCCTGATACCTATTGTGCGCAAACACGCTGGCCGCCAGTCCGATAATAATTGCGGCGCCGATGGTTTGATTGCTCACTCGCCCTAGTTTTCGCATAGTGATCTCCCTGCAACGATACGTTGCGTACAGAGGGGAACGAGCACGGCATGACCATGCATTGCACGGACAGACATGTCTCCCCTGTCAAAAGGAATTTGGTTTGGAGATAAAGAAACTAGGCGAAGACAGGGGGGGCGCGAGAGGGCCGCAGCGTTGCTGCGGAGTCGGATAGGACTACCGTGGTGGTATCAAAATACAAGTCTCTCGCGCAATCAATGAAAGAGAAATTCGCGAGATTGGGTTGGGCAAAGACATGCGAGCTGTGCGCGATGGCCGCGCAGATGGCGCATTGTGTGTCTACATGTGATTCACGCGTTTCACCAAGTACGGTTTCTGCAGAGGCTTGCGATTCGCAACATACTTCGACAGACTCGAAGGCGTGAGACGAATCGTGTGCGAGAACATGATGGAGGCTAGGCACCAAGCCAAAAACCGCGACACTTGACGCAATAAACGCGGCAAATGCACGGAAAAGGACAGGTTTGAAACGAGAAGTTTCGGGACGCACTTTGTACTTCCACAGCAATAAGTTTGAACGGTTTGAAACCGAATACTTGCAATGTCGTATCACATGCGCGCATTTCTGTCAACTGCGGCAAATTTCTTGATAGGCTAAACCGCAGCAGCTTGGCGGGCATCTAAGGGAAAATGTTGACCCAAAAAACTTACGGGGAGCTATCCTAATGACGATGCGAGATCGACTATTTTTATTGTTCATCGCGGCGCTTGCGTGTCTCCCATCGCTTGCCGAGGCGCCATTGGGAACGAGCGCCCAGGCGCTGCTTGAGGAGGCGGCGAAAGCCAAGAAGGTCGCAGGCATGTCCGCGGCGATTTGGAAGGACGGCGCAATCGCTTGGGAAGGCGCCGTAGGATTTGCGGACGTAGAGAACCAGGTACCCGCGACGCCGGCGATGGTGCATCGCATTGCGTCGATATCAAAACCCATCAGCGCGGTGGCGGCGATGCAGTTGGTCGAGCAGGGCAAGCTGAAGTTGGATGAGCCGATTCAGACCTACGTGCCAACCTTCCCCAAAAAGCCCGAGGGCGACATACTCATATGGCATTTGCTGTCTCACACCTCCGGCATACGGCACTATAAGGGTTCCGAGTCGGTTGCCATGGATTATTTCGCCGATTCGCTCTCCGCGATGAAAGGGTTTCAGGACGATGCCATCGGCTTTGCGCCGGGAACGAAATACAACTATACAACCTACGGATATACCGTGCTGGGTGCGGCGATAGAAGCGGCGTCAGCATCGAAACTCGGCGATTACCTTCAGAAGAACGTCTGGACGCCAGCGGGGATGACGTCAACCCGCCTTGAACTGCACGGGGTAATTGTCCCGCACCGCTCGCGCGGCTATGCGTTGAATCCGAAGGGGGAACTGGAGAACGCGCGCTATACGGACAACAGCGTGCGGTATGCGGGCGGCGGCATGATTTCGACGGCGGGCGATCTGGTGCGATTCGCGGCGGCGGTGCAAGATGGCACCCTTTTGAAGCGTGAAACCTTCGAGCGGATGATTCAACCCGTGACGCTGGCCGATGGTACTGTTTCGAGATATGCTTTGGGCTGGACCGTTGATACATGGGACGTCTTGGGGCGAATCATGTCGCACTCTGGTGGGCAGTCCGGTACCTCCACGCATTTGCTTTCGAGCCTCGACAGAGGCGTGTCCGTCGCGTTGATTTCGAATACACGCGGCGACACGGGACTCAACGAAGTCGGCGTACTACTCGCCAATATCGCGTTGGGAACGACGCCACCCCCAGATCTCAAAATTGATCCGGAAAAGACGCTGTCGGATCGCATGAAGGAAGAGCAACAGAAGAAAGCGGGGCGGAAGCCTTAGTCCGGGATGGAGGTGGAGACCTTTGCCGGCTTGGTCATGACGTGAATGATGAAGCCGAGCAGGGCAATCACGAGGCCTAGTACGAGGCAGAGCACGCCACCGAGGTAGATTCCGACCGCGACTTCACCCGAGCGCATGAGACGGCCGCCGACAGCGAACCCCAACCCGATCAGGGCGAGGAGCAGGCCGGTCATTCCGAAGTTTTGCCGTTGGAGGCGCGGTCCTGCCCCGGTACTGAGGCTATTCACCACGGAAGAGATGTCTTTTTGATTGCCGAGAAGGGAAGGGTTTCGTTCGAGCTTGTCCAGGAAGGCAAGGCGGAAGCGGTGGTCCAGCCAAGCATGGGTGAGCGACTGCACGATACCGTAGAACACGGTAACGAGCAGCAACAGCAACGGTACCAGTAAGAACAAAGTCTCCATGCGCTGGAGTGTGGCCCTCGTCTGAAATGGGGTCCGGCGGGACGACTCGCGAGAGTTCAAGAAAAGGAGGTTTTCTATGGACTTACGCTGGATCTGGCCCTGTCGAGTATGTCCCGCCGGCTAACACGAACACCCTATATGACTGCACCGGGTCTGGGTCTTTTCAAGAGGCCCGACCGCAACCGATTCGACTTTTTCGAGGCCCCGGCCTGCCGGGGTTACGCCTAATTCGACCCTGGCGCCGGCATCCGGGTTTCACCCCATGCCGCAGGGAGCACTATCTCCAGTGCCGACGCCAGCTTAGTGAAACCTGCGGGTCTGGGGTGCGGTCCAATTTCATAGATGAACCCGAATCTGAAAAGCATCCTGACCGCGCTGACCATCGCGATGTTCGTGGTGGTTTTCTGCGCGCGCGTGCTTGCCCCCAAGCTTCCGCCGATGGTCGGCAAAGCCGATGTTCAGGAAAACCGCGCATTCGCGCATGCCAACCCCGGCAAGCTGGTGCTCGACAATACCGACGGCTGGGTGCGCATTACCACCCACACGGGAGAGAAGATTCTCGGCAAGGCAAACATTCGCGCGTACCGCCGTGGGGGCACGACCGAGGCCGAGTTGGCGAGCTACGTTTCCTCGCTCGTGCAGGTGAAGGAAACGCCCGATGCACTCGTCGTTTCTACCGAGCCGGTTGTGCGCGCGGCGGATTACGACCTGTTCGTTGAGTACGATATTCAGATTCCCGTCGGCACACATGTTTCCGTTTCGAGCAACAACGGCAACGTCTGGATTAGCCCGGGTTGTGGCGACGTGCGCGTGCTCGGGCGCAACAGCGACATTGATGTTGCCGCGCCTTCGGGCTCGGTTCATATCGAGAGCGTCAACGGTCGCATCCACCTTGCGGAGGCACCGGCAGGCGGCACGCTGCGCACGGTGAACGGCGATGTTTATGCGCAGGTAGACGGCGGAAACCTTGATGTTGAAACCGACAACGGGGTGATTCGCGCGCAGGTAAGCAGCGCGAGCGTGGAAACCGCAAACCTCACGAGCCAGAAT
>CALEZK010000064.1 GCA_937928585.1 uncultured bacterium
AAAGTCATGAGCCGCTGGCCCGTTTCCGGGTCGGTCTGCAGAATCTCCGTGCCCGTTATGTCCGAAGGCATCAGATCCGGCGTAAACTGAATGCGCTTGAAGTCCCACCCCAACGCCTGCGCAAGTGTCTTGACGAGCAAGGTCTTAGCAAGACCCGGTACACCGATAATCAGCGCGTGCCCGCGCGTGAACAACACCGTCAACACCTGACCTAGAATGCGGTCCTGACCGACCACCACCGTATGAAGCTCGGCGCGAAGCTCCGCCACTTTGCGCGCAAATTCTTGTGCCAGTTCGACGTCGTCAGATTCCACTACTGCCGGAATGGTTGCCATTCTATTTACCCTTGCACCGTGACATTCCGGCCCGCGAGCGCACCAAGTCACCCACGAGCCTCGCCCATCGTACTCGCACTCAAACCCCGCATTCCAGCCCGCTTTTCAGGCCCAAAACTCCCCAAAACCCTATTGCGCATTTCTTTATACCTGTGCTATAAATACGCTGATGGGACGCCCAGTTGGCGTCCAAAGAGTTCGAGACAGTTGGTTCCGATCGCCGCCATTGATCCCGTTTCGTGTGGCGCTTGTTCGCGCAGGGTGTTCCTTGGTTGCTCGCTCCGTGTCCTTGAACCCATCGAGTTTAGTTCCGTATTGGCAACACAAAGGAATGCCAGAAATGAACCTGTATGTCGGAAACCTGTCCTACACCACGACGGAAGGCTCGCTGCGCAAGGCGTTTGAAGCGTATGGCGCAGTCGACTCCGCCCGTATCATCATCGACAAGATGACGGACAAATCTAAAGGTTTCGCGTTTGTCGAAATGCCGAACGCAAACGAAGCCCGCGCCGCAATCGAAGGCCTGGACGGCAAAGACCTCGATGGTCGTCCCTTGCGCGTTAATGAAGCGCGTCCGAAGACCGAAGGCGGCGGTGGTGGCGGCGGCGGTGGCCGCGGCGGATACCGTGGCGGCGGCGGTGGTGGTGGCGGTCGTGGTCGCGACTGGTAAATAGACTCCCGCAAATAAAATCTTCATCGACGCCCCCTGCGAATCCCGCAGGGGGCGTCGATTTTCTCTTTCGATCACTTCGCCGAATCAGTTCGCATGAATCGGGTATACTTGAACTGTTACCCATGACGGTCTATCGGGGAGTGAATCATGAAGCGCAGAAGGCGCGCGGCTTATGCAGTCGTCGTTACCGGTTTGGCAACGATCCTGTCCGTACTGGTGATGCATTTCGTTTCGGGAAAGGCGCTGCCTCCGCATGCCGGTGAGAATCCCGAGGGGTTCCGCTCCGCAATGATTTGGCTCGAACTGGTGTCGTCACGCGAGGAAGTCTTCGCCGTGCTTGGCCCATATGGATCGCCGGAGGGCACCGCCCTGCGGAATCAATTGGATACGGCCAACTTCTACGACTTCGCATTCATGACATGCTACAGCCTCTACAACGCGTGTCTGATCTACTTCGTCATGCATCTTCAGCTCTATCGACTGCAGAGCATTCTGAAACTGCGTACGTTCCTCGGGCTCGGCCTGATACTCTCCGCTGCGATGTTCATTGGCGACATCGTCGAAACGACGCAGTTACTGACCATTACAAAGGCCCACGGCCCCAACGCCATGCTTTCCAGCGTGGTAAGCACGCTTCAATACTGGACCCGCGTCAAGTGGGCCGCGATCTTCATCGTCTGCCTCATGTTGTGCGCCGGGTATGCATCTTATTTCAGGCGAATTCCATCCTTGCTCCTGCCCGCAATCTATGCTGTCGCGGGTGTTGCCGGGCTTGTATCGATTTCGCTGCCGAATGCACGGCCCCTCTTGGAGACAATTGCGTCACCGGCAATCGCGCTGGGGTGGGTTTTGTCGCTCTTCCACGCGGGTGTTGTTGCGGTTCGCGGCCCCGCAGGATTCGCGCTTCCCGAGCACCTGCATGCGCGAAGGCGCGTGGCAGCCGCGCAACAGGACGCTTAGTCCGCATTTCTCAATGCATCGAACTTTCACGCTTTGGTCTGATGAGCAACACGCGGTGACAACTGCTCGCGAGAAATCAGGGATAGTCCCGCGCGCTATTCGGAAATGCGCACCAACACCTTCATCGCTCCCGGCCGTTGAGCGTGTTCAAGCGCCGCGAGCACATTCTCAAACGAATAGACTGCTTCGATCATCGGCCTGACCTCGACCGTGCCAAGCGCGAGTGCTTCCAGCGCAGGTGCGAAAGGACCACACCGCGAGCCCACCACCGTAACCTCGTTGATCACCGGCACGCTTAAATCAAGCGCTGTCTCTCCCGCAACGGTGGTTTTCAGAATCACCGTTCCTTCCGGTCTTACCAGCGACAATGCGCGCTGCAACCCTTCCGGCGACCCGGTTGCTTCGACAACGATATCTGCATTAGCCTCGAATGTGTCGTCGTGCATGCCCGTATGAATGCCTAGTTCGGAAAGCAACGCGAGCTTCCTCGCATGTTTGCCAACGCACGTGAGGCGCTTCGTGCGCGTCCAAAGCACTTGCCCGATCACATGTCCCAACTTCCCGTCGCCCAAAATAACAACACTATCTCCCGGGCCAATATCGACCTGCTCGAGAATACGAAAGGCTGCGGCCACAGGTTCGGTAAACACGGCGATTTCGTCAGGAAGCCCGCTCGGCACAAGGTGAAGATTGGACTCCGGTATCGTCAGGTACTCGGCAAACGCACCCGGCCGGCCTAGAATCCCCAGCACGGACCGATTCATGCAGTGGTGCGGCATCGCCCGCACGCAGAATTCGCAAGCGCCGCAAACGCAATTGATCTCGCCCACAACGCGCTTTCCGAGCAGATGGCTGTTGCCACTTTCTTCGACGACGCCCACGAACTCATGTCCAGGAACGCCCGTAAACCCCATGTAACCGCGCAGAAGTTCTATATCGGTATTGCAAATACCCGCCATCACCACGCGCACCAGCGCTTCCCCTGCCTGTGCAACAGGGTACGGTGCTTCCGTGAATTGAGCGCCAGCATTGAAGATTAGGGATCGCATCGGATCTCGCAAACGCTTCCTCTCGCATTCGCCTGTGCCGCTAGAAAATCAGCAAACCAGCTTCGTTCTTTTCGCCATCAGAAGAATAGACCCAAACCGAACGCTCGTTCTCGACGTTTCTGCGCGTGCGCAAAAGTTCCATCTTCCAATCATCTGTCGGCTGCGCCCCCAGCAATGCAAAGGGAATTGCGATTTCTGCAGACCAGCCGACCGGCCACGATTTTGTCACCACGCGCCAATCGCCGTCCCAAGAGTCGTCGCCGTCCTTGCTGTCAAATTGCGCCCCAAGCGGATTCACGATGAAGCGAAACTCCGGCTGGCCCGTTGGCCGCAGGGTGATCGCAAAAGACTCTTCCTCCCAAAGCGCGCCGTCCCGTGCAGTCATCGTTGCCGCCATCGTCGACATGCGCGGCTCTCGCACATATATTGCAAGGAAGAGCGTGTCCGAAGTATGGCAAACGCGCGCCGTCGTCTGCGCCTCCGCAAATGCAACCGATTCCGTATCGATAAAACCATCGATCTGCGCCTTGCGCGGCCACGACGCCTCCTTGAAAGATCCGTCCAATTCCGGCGCAACCTGCACTAGCGGCGAAATCGCCGCTGCGGGTTCCTTCAAGGCGAATACCCGCGGATTGCGCAGCACGGCAGTCTCTTTTTGCGATTCCACCACCAGCTTCATATACCGTGCGCGAAACGGCTTCGCCAGCATCGCGGGAGAGCGCACGCCGGATGCGTCACGTGGCTTCCACTCCTGCACGGGCTGATACACTTGCCCGTCTGCACTTTGCTCCACCCGCACGGTCGCAGCCTCGATCGTATCGAAATCAACGCGAAAGATTGGCCCAGGCGCTTCAATAAAATCATAAACCGCCTCCGCGCGATTGAATTGATCGCTGAATTCCGGCTTTGTCTGCGTCTCGTATGGAACGTATCCCTTCGGCAACGTCACCGCGCGATACGGCAGCACAGAATAACCAAACAGTATTCCTGCCGGGACGAAAAGGCCTTGGTTGGAAACGGTGCTAACAATTTTTTGCCGGCGCGCCTCATCAAACCCGGGATCCAGTTTCGATTGCGCGTCAACCACGCGCACCAACTGCGAAATGACGCCGCGGTCATACTCCGCCGTGTACTGCGATTCCAGCGACACCCAGTTCGTCAGGTTTTGGAAGAAACCGGTCACCAGCGCAACGCCTTCGGATCGCCGAGGCAGCGCATCGCGATTGGCCTGAACCCATTCCTCAAACCGGGTAAGTTCCACGTCCGGATGTTTTCCTAATAGGGTTTGCCGATTGAGATACGTGACCAAGGTGCCAAGCACGGCGTCCGTTGTCGGCGTTTGCGGCGAAACCCCGAAGTAATCATGAAACTGCGCGGGCCATTCGGCAAACGCAGGACCCGCCGCCGTCGGTTTGGGTCCAGGCGGAATGATAACGGGTTCTCGCTGAGGTTCCGGTGAGTCGCGCGGTTCCGGTGGTGCTGATTCTCGCGGTGCGGACGGCGCGGGTTGCGGCGCGTCAGGCACCGCTTCCTGCGTCGGCTGCTTTCGCATAATCACGCCGCGGTTGCCCGGCGCGTTCTCTGCCGAAACCGCGTCTATCGGAAACAACGCGCCAAGGCAAAGACAAAGCAACGCGCAACCTGCTTGTGACATTCGCATTCGGACTCGTAATGGCATCGCGCCGTGTCCCTTCACCCATGGGTTTGCAAGAATCAAGGCACCGAATCATGCAGAAGAATTAAAAAAAGGGGCCCCGGCGATTCGCCAGGGCCCGCAAAAATTCCGTTAGGCCCACGTAATCGCCGACTTTTTGTCGAAGATAAGGCATTGCTTCAGCGTTTCCACCGCCTTGGTAAGGCCTTCCGTGCGCGACATCAGCGAATCTTCATGCTCGATTGAGATGGGACCATCGTATCCGACCATGCGCAATGTCGAAGCGAAATCCTTCCACCACTCGATGCTATGGCCATATCCCACCGTGCGGAAAATCCAAGAACGGTTAAGTTCGTCGCCATAGTGCTTCGTGTCGAGCACGCCGTTTACCGTCGCATTCTGCTCATAAACCATGGAGTCCTTCGCATGCACATGGAAGATGGCCTTCCCCGTCAACGCCCGCACCGCATTCACCGGATCAATGCCCTGCCAGAAGAAATGGCTCGGGTCAAAGTTCGCGCCGATGTTGTTACCGCATTCCTTGCGTAGACGCAGCAAGGTCTCCGGGTTGTACACAACAAACCCTGGGTGCGCCTCGAAAGCCATTTTCACGCCGTTGTCAGCCGCAAACTTCGCCTGCTTTGTCCAATACGGCACCACTTTCTTCGACCACTGCCAATCCAGCACCTCAAGAAAGTCCGGTGGCCACGGGCAGGTCACCCAACTCGGCTTCGTCGATTTCTCGTCCGAACCCGGGCAGCCCGAAAAGTCGATCACCACCTTGACGCCAAGCAAGTTCGCAAGCTTGATCGTATTCGTTTGCACTTCGATGCTCTTCTTCGCAAACCCCGCATCCGGATGAAGGCAATTTCCGTGACAGCTCAGCGCGCTGATCTCCAAACCCTCGCCCTTCAGCATCGCCAGAAGCTCATCCCGCTTCGGCTTTGACGACAACAACTCCTTCGTATTGCAATGCGCATCACCCGGATAGTTGCCCGTCCCAAGCTCCACCGTCTGCAAACCCAACGGACGAATCACGTCCAAAACCTTCTTCAGCGGCAAATCGCTGAACATCACCGTCAAAAAACCCAGCTTCATGGTTTCACCCTTTCGTTAATAGCCACAAAAGATCGCAAACTCACCAAGAATGCTTAACTTCTGAATCAGTCTCGTCTTCAATCCGCATACTCTGTCGCGCCATGTCTGGCAGGGCGAGCGTCCCCGTGAGCCGCGAACGAACACCCAAAGCGACATTGTTCACCAACGCACTCTTCCAAACAGTCCTCGCAATACTTCGGATTCTCTCTCGTCTTCGATCTGTGCAGTTCGGTGTAATCTGTGAACGACCCTCTTACACCTTCTCCCACTTCTTCGATTTCGTGCTTTTCTCCACCGCATCCAATACCCGTTGGCATGCAAGCCCGTCTTCAAACGTCGGATACGTCACCTTTTTCTTGCCCAACTGATTGATGAAGTCATACATCTCGTGGACAAAGAGGTGCTCGTACCCGATGATGTGCGCGCTCGGCCACCACGCGTCGCCATAAGGATGGCCCGGATCCGTCGCATGCACCCGACGGAAGCCTTGGAGATTGCCGGGGTCTGCGCAGTTGTAGTACTGGAAAACATTCATGTCTTCCTGGTTCCAGATCACGCTGCCCTTGCTACCGTATATCTCGATGCAATTGTAGTTGCGGCGGCCCGGCGCAAACCGCGTGGCCTCGAAAGTCGCCAGTGTTTTCGCCCCCTTGATTGTCGCCAGAAAGACAGCAGAGTCGTC
>CALEZK010000065.1 GCA_937928585.1 uncultured bacterium
TGTCAATAACGCGCATGTTGCGTCCCTCAAGCATGATCCCGAGCCGTCGCGCGTTCATCACGAAGCAGTTCTCGATAGTGATATTGTGGCAGGGATCGCCAGACCCGCCAGGGACCGCGCAAAACGCCTTGATGCCGCAGAACTCGAAGCGCCCGTGCGACACGTTGGGATCGCCTTCGCCCAATGGGTTTTGGTCGCGGTTTGCGTCGACATAAAGATTGCGAATCACGATGTGGCCTACGCCGGAACCGATGATTCGAATGACATTCGTTTCCTGTTGCGGCGCCTGGACTAATTTTGTGGAAGGCCCCTGGCCTTCGATGACCACATTGCTGCGTTCAATCAATACGCCGCCGAGGGATCCTTCCACGCGGCGTATGTCATATGTGCCTTCCATCAGCACGATGCGTCCGCCAGGCGCGGGCAGAGCGCGGATTGCAGCGTTGATTTCTTCCTGATCTCCTTCGCCGTCACAGACGAAAGTCGCTTGTGCTTTAGAGGAATCGGCTGAATCGCGCGCAGCAATAGTATATGTCGCGGTGGCGTTTGGCGCTTCAGGAGATGCGGCAAACGCGAGCAGCGCGCAGAATAGAAATGAATGCATCGAAATCTCCGGTGTATTGCCGCGCCGGGGATGACTCAGTTGTTGAGGAGCGCGCGGACTTCCTGTTCGAGTTCGCTTAGCAACATCGGTTTGGCCAGGATTCGCGTCGCACCCGTTGCGGCAGGATCGCCCGCGCGATCGGGAAATCCGCTGAGGATAAGAATGGGGACGTTGGGATTGAACTGGCGGATTGCGCCGATGGCAGTGGTCCCGTCCATCTTCGGCATGACGAGATCCATCGTGATCACGTCATATTCGTTCTCACGACATTTCTCGACAGCCATTACCCCGTTTTCGGCGGTGTCCACCTCGAAGCCCGACATTTCGAACCAGCGGTTCAACGCAAAACGGATATTCTCTTCGTCGTCTACGACCAAAATTCTAGGTTTTGTATTCATGCACGTTTCCCAAGAGACGAAACTATAGCGTCTGACCGCGCCGCGTGCAATAGTGCGAAGCGGGTGTACTCGACACAGGCGCATTCATTGGGTAGGATGGCATCACCGGGGGCGGTAAGGTCTGGGCAAACTGTTTCGTATTTTGAGAGGGAGCTATCCATGGATCGTGTCAAGTTCTGGAGGGGTGTGCCATGTTCGCGACACCTGCTCGGGGGCGTGTCGCTGCTGGTATGCAGCAGCATGCTCTTGCCGCAATGTAACCCCGGGGGTCTCGACGCGCAGGATTTCGTGCTGCTCAGCGAGAACGGCTTTGATGCAAGCGACCACGACGACGACAACAATGAGTATGCCTGGTCAATGCGGTACTTCCGGCCGGATGGCGACAAGTCCGGCACCGTCTACGTGGGCACAGGCAACAACATCAGCGGCATCTTTACGTACTACGCCGAGGCAAACCTGAGCGGGGGCGAAACCGATAATCCTCCTGTGCTGCCGCCGGAGATTCGCCGTCACCGACCCGACCTTGGCGAAGACGTTTGGGAGAAGGTGCTCGACTATCGCGATATCGATGACGATCTCAAGACCTACGGGTTTCGGTCCATGATCGTTTACGACGCCGAGAGCGAGACGCAGAAAGGTGCGCTTACTTCTTACCTCTATGCGGGGAGTCAGGGTGTTGATGGTTCAACCTTGTGGCGGTCAAGCACGGGCGACGCCGGAACCTGGGAGAGCGTATTCACTTCAGGGCCGAATAGTGCCTCCATGCGCGCGCTCGCGGTGCACGACGGCAAGCTGTATGTCGGGTTTGCGTTCGACGCGCTTGCGATGGAGAACCCGCCAGCCGCGGAGATTTGGGTGTCAGAAAATGGCGTGGGTTTCGAGCCGGTGATGCAGGATGGCTTCGGCGATCCCAACAACCGTGCCGTGGAATTCCTGATGCCCTTTGACGGCTGGCTCTTCGCTGGAACCAAAAATGACGTTGATGGGTATGAAGTCTGGAAGCTGGACGGCCCCGGCGACCAAGACGAGCCTGTGCAAGTGGTTGATAACGGCGGTCCGGATTCCCGCAACGAATCTGCGGGGACCGCGTTTGTGTTCAAGGAAAAACTTTACGTCGGCAGTCTAATTTTCTACGGTTACAACCGAATACAGAATAATGGGTTCAAAGGCTGCGACATCATTCGCATCGACACCGATGATTCGTGGGAGACAGTGGTCGGCCCGCGTTCGGTGTCGGGTTACAATTCGGGCTTCAATTATTTCACCAACGCATACTGTTGGCAGTTCGAGGAACACGACGGCTGGCTGTACACCGGCACTTTCGATCAGGCGACGTTGCTTGCGGGCCTGCTCGATAATTTGCCCGCCATTATTGCCTTGTTGCAGGAGCAGAATCAGAAAGCGGCATTGGGCGAGTTTCTTGATTTCGACGACTGGATGCGTCTCATGGAGGGCGGCGGCGATATCTTCAAGACACAGGACGGCGAGAACTGGTTCCGAATCACCAGCGACGGACTGGGCAATCGCGGCAACTACGGCTGGCGCACGATGGAATCGACGCCGGACGGCCACCTCTACCTGGGGTCGGCGAATCCTACAAATGGCCTCGAAATCTGGCGAACGGTGGAGCCGTTGGAAGAGTAAGTTCTGAGCCAAGCGTGGCAATACAGTAAACGGGGCGGGTCCTCCTATCGGGGTGCCCTCCCCGTTTTGCTTACGCTTCTTTTTCCTTGTTCCCGAGCAGGACCAGCACACCTTGCAGCAGAATGCCGAAACCCTTCAGGAATGGATTAGGGCGCATCTCGCCAAAAGCGTACGCCGGCAAGGAAGAAATTCGTTTGACGTGTTTCATGGAAAGCTCCCGGTGAATTGAAGCGGGAGAAAAGATGGTGGAGCGGAAGGGAGTCGAACCCTCGGCCTCTGCATTGCGAACGCAGCGCTCTCCCAACTGAGCTACCGCCCCACGGCACATGCTTGGATACAGCGCGAAAAGGTAACAAACGCGGGACAGAATTGTCAAACGCGCGCTTTCACAAACTGTGCGCGGCGCGTCCGCGAAATATGAAACGAAAATCGCTATACTCCTGCCTTCAACAGAAATGGGACGACGGGGTGCAATGCCAGCGAAGAAGCACAATTTCACCGTGACCGAGATTAAGGCCGGCATCATGGTACTCGCCTCAATCGGTGTGTTTGCCGCATTTGCCGTTTCAATCGCGGGCATGTGGCCGGAACCGGAACAGAACGTATACGTCTGTTACTTCAAGGACACCCTTGGCCTAAACAAAGGCGCAGATGTCCGATTCGGCGGCGTGAAGATCGGTCGAGTCCGTTCCGTTGCCGCGGATACCGCGCGCGTGGCCGAAGCACCGCCCGTTACCGAACCGGCGGAGGATTCCGATGAACCTGTCGCGCAGGTGCAAGCGCCCATCATTCGGGTCGAAGCTGCGATCGATCCTGGCGTGCCGATCAATGAACAATCTTTTGCCTATATCGGCCAGACTACATTAACCGCGGAAAAACACCTTGAGATCACCACAGGTTTACCCCAATCGCGGCGGTTGGCGGCGGGCGAGGAGATTCCCGTCGGATTGGGCGGCGGCTTGTTCGATCAGGCCGGCGGCATCGCAAAAAGCGTTGAATCCGGCATCGAGAGCGTGAAGGCGTTGCTCGGGGTGGAACAAGCCATGGTCGAGTCCAGCGATGGCAAGCTCGACACCACCATTGTAACGCTGCTGCGCGGCGTCGATCAGGCGGTGAGCGAGAGCAAGGGGCTCGTGGGTGATGCCCGCAACATTATGGGGCAGTATCGTGGCGATATCGGCACTGTCATAAACGAAGTCATCAAGATCGAACAGAGCGCGAATGCCCTCGTCGCGGAATTGAACGGACTTGTTGCCGACAACCGCGTCGACATTCAAAACACCGTGCAGCAACTTCCGACTTTGTTGGGCCGGGTCGATGCGCTGGCCGATGATCTGGAAGTAATCGCAATGGGCCTGCAGTCCACCCTGGAGAGCACCGGCGACACAATCGAAGACAACCGCCCCGCAATCGAGGAGACGATCATCGATTTGCGGGACACCGTGGGCAATTTGAAGACCTTTTCGCGCAATCTCGCGGAACAGCCTGAGTCGGTGTTGTGGGGCAAGAGTCAAAAGGAACGCAAGGGCGAATGACGACACGATTCCACACGTTTTGGGTGTTGCTTTCGGCGGTTGTGATCGCAGGATGCGTCGGCACCACACCGCCCAGGCTCTACACGTTGAACATGAGTCGTTCCGGGGGGGCAGCGCCAAATCTCAACATCGAAGTGGCGCGGTTGCGTCCGGTGGATGCATTGAGCCGGGGCGGTATCCTGATTCGTCGCGATGATCACGAGTTGGATGCGTTTCCTTTGGATACGTGGGCATCCAATCTCGGCGAGCTCGTGTCCGGAAAACTTGCATCAGAGTTTGGCCCCTCAGATCCCGCGCGGGAAACGCTCGCATTGACCGGTGACATTCTTTCATTCGAACAAATCATCACTGGCGATGGCGCTGCCGACGCACATGCGGCCATTGCCGTGGAAGTGCGGAAAAAAGGCGACAGCCGCTACAGCGCGCCGATCATTGCGAAGACTTTCGAGGCGCGCGTGCCCGCGGCCCCTGCGGTGAAAGATACGGTTGCCGCGCTTAGTCTTGCAGTGGAAACAATTGCAAAGGAAATCGCCGACGCGGTGAACGCGGCGCCCATCGAGTCTGCGCCGAAACCGCCAGAGGTCGAAAAACTGCACACGCTCAACATGGCGCCGTCGGGTAAAGCGCGTGCCGCGCATAACATCGATGTAACGGCATTGCGCCGGCACGAATCGCTATCCCGAAACAGCATCTTGATTCGCCCCACGCCTACGAGTGTTGAATACTATGCAGCCGATCGCTGGGCAGCGAGCGTCTCCACGCTTGTGGCGGAAAAGCTCGAATCCGAGTTTGGCGCGCCGGTCGAAGGACGCGACACGGTGCAGTTGTCCGGGGCCATTCTTGCGTTTGAGCGCGTGGACGACGCAGCAGGTTCGGCGGCGCGGGTGAAACTTGACTTGACGTTGCAGCGAAACGCGTTGAAGGGCGAGACCCGCCCCATTCTGTGGAAAGTGTATGAAGAGACCGTTCCCGCGGCCAGCCCGTCCGCACAGGACGTTGCAAAAGCGCTGTCGCAGTCGTTGGAAACGATTGCCGCAGCCATTGCGGCGGACGTGGAGCGCGTGCCCGTCCCGCAAGCACCGGCCTCGGCGCAACCGGTGCAACTGTACACCCTCGACATGACGTCCTCGGGCAATGCGCAGTGCAAGCACAACGTCGTGTTTGACCGCATCGCAACGCACGATTCGCTGACCCGCGCGGACATCTTGATCGTGCGCGATCAGACTGCGGTCGAGCATTTCTCGAATGAACGGTGGGCATCGAGTCTTTCCGAACTGGTGCCGGAAAAACTTGCAGCGGAATTTGGCCCCCTGCAGGACGGCCGGCGTACGGTCCGCGTTTCGGGCATGGTGAGCGGGTTCGAGCAGGTTGAATTGAATGGAACCCGCGAAGCCCTGGCGAAGCTCATTCTCGAGTATCGATGGGAAGGAAGCGACCTGCCCGCAGTACGCCGCAGCTACGAATCCAGGATACCGGTCGAAGGCACAGGCGCGGCGGCTACCGTAAAATCGCTATCCAAGGCGATGGAAGATGTCGCCGCAAAGGCGGCCGCAGATATCAACGTCCTGCCCGAGCCCCAACCAGCGAAACCGTAGAGGGGCCGCAGCCAACGACCCGCACGGTCCTTATCATGGCTTGTAGAAGGCCTGACACCACAATCTGTTCCTTGTCGACTACAATAGGTTGTATAATTATGTCTAGTCGACTACAATCTGCATGCTTGACGCTCCAGAATCTACAATATATTGTATGTCTTGATGTACGCCCCGCACCTAAAGATTCAACTTCTTGCGGTACTCGCCTTTGCCTGTGCGATAGCCCCGGTATGTCTTGCGTCCATCGTCCGCGCACCCCTCGACGAACATTCCATGGTGGTACTTCGCAATGGTCGCATAATCGTCCTTGAAGTCAACCCACCCAAGGGCAGTGGGGAGTCTTTTTTTTCGAAGTACCTCGGCGAAACAAACGCCTGGAAAGACTACGCAAACAAAGGCGCGGTCGCCATGCGATTCGCTGATTTGAATCCGCAGACACAACGCAGTGCGCTGCTGGCATTGTTTCGGCAGGACATCGTAGATGATACCGGCTGGCGACACGTCCCCATACTTCAGGGTGCAGAGAAGGAAACGGTGTGGGCGATTGCCGAATGGCTTACGGGGTCAGGAAACAATCACGAAAAAATTTCGCAACTGAACAACATCAAAGGCGGTGTGTTGGAAGCAGGCAGGCAGATTCTGATTCCGCATGACATGCTCCTGGAGGTAATGCG
>CALEZK010000066.1 GCA_937928585.1 uncultured bacterium
GCACTATACAGGTCGCCGTAATGTCATCCGCGCTATTTGTCGCTTCGCTTATTCACGTTCCGTTTGGCCCCGTGTCCATGCACCTGGTGTTGAACGGACTTGCCGGACTCTTGCTGGGCTGGGCGGTCGTGCCAGCGTATCTCACCGCACTCACCCTTCAAGCCCTGTTCTTTGGGTATGGCGGAATTACAAGTCTCGGAGTCAACACGGTTGTAATGGCCACACCCGGCCTGCTTTGTTACTTTCTTTTTGGAAGATCGCTTAGCGCGGCCTCGCCGACTCGCGCCTTTACCATTGGCGCGGCTGCGGGCGTGCTTGGGATACTTGGCGGTTGTGCGCTGCTTTGTGCCGCGCTGCTTACCGCGGGCGATTCGTTTCGCGCCATTTCCACAGCCGTACTGCTTGGAAACTTGCCCGTAGCATTTATTGAGGCCGTCGTGACCGGTAGTGCCGTTTCGTTTCTACTGCGGGTTCGGCCCGAAACCTTTAGGCTAATGCCATCGGGCTCCGTTGTCACTGAGCGGCCCGCCAGCTCCGTATCATGATTGTTCGGCTCGCAGTCTTCGCTTGCTTTCTTTCGCTAACTGCCCACGCGCACAAGCTGAATCTTTTCGTAACGGCAACAGACTCGAAAGTGACGGGTAAAGTTTATTACGCGACTTCGTCCGCTGTCGGCATCACCATTGGCCTGCACCGCGGTGACGGCAAGGTGATACTCAGCGCCGAAAGCGCGGCAGACGGCTCCTTCACAATCGCGAACCCACCAGACCCGCCGTACACGCTCGTTGCCGAGACGGCAGACGGTCACCGTGCTGAATTCCATATCGATGGGTCTGGATCCGGAAGTGAATCTGGATCAATTGATGCGCCGGTCCACCACAAAGAAGGTGCAGTGGAAGAATCGCGCATTCGCGAGATCGTACAGGAAGAAATACATGCGCTCCGCGAGCATATTGATCGACAATCCAGTAGAGCGCGATATCGCGACGTTGCCGCGGGTGTAGGGTACATTATCGGCATCTTCGGAATAATCGCCCTGCTCAAGCGCCGGCCAGGCAACTCGAAAAGCTAACGTGTTTAACGAAGTCCTTACGGCGCGAGACTCCCTTATACATCGCTGCGATCCCCGCGTGCGCGTCCTATCTGCAACGCTGCTGTCGCTGTCCATTGCGCTAATCCCTTCGTTGCCGGCACAGACTCTAGGGCTCGTCGTGGCGCTGAGTCTTGGCGCCGCCGCACGCCTGCCGCTGCGCGACACCTTGCAGCGATTGATGCCTTTGAACGTTTTCCTGGCATTGCTCTGGGTGTTTACCCTCGCCAGTTCCAGTGACATGCAATCGAACGCCGTACTTCTTCTCGGCATTACGCTACGCGCGAACGCCATCGTCATTCTAATCACGGCGCTCGTGGCCACGCTTGAGGTTGTGTCATTTGGCGCGGCGCTTCACGGATTGCGCGTTTCGCCGAAACTCGTGACGTTATTGCTTTTCACCGTGCGCTATGCCGCCGTGCTACGCGCGGAATACACGATTTTGCGCCGCGCGATGCGCGCGCGGTGTTTTGCGCCGCGAACCAATTTACACACGCTTCGTGCATTAGGAAATCTGGTGGGCATGCTGCTTGTTCGCGGATTTGATCGCTCCGAGCGCGTGCTCATGGCGATGAAATGCCGAGGCTATACCGGTCGATTTCCACATGCCGCCTTTCGGCCGATGCGTGGACGTGACTATTTGTTGGCCTCGTGCGCTTTGATGTGCGCCGCAACGTTGTTCATCATTGGCCGCCAATGAGCGAACCAGTGATCGAGCTTTGCGATGTGCATTTTGCATACGAATCCGGCCGCGTCGTGTTCGATGCGCTTAACTTCACGATTCAATCCGGCGATAGAGTTGGTCTCACCGGCGCGAACGGCTCGGGAAAGACTTCCCTGCTGCACTTGATAGTTGGACTAGTTGCCCCTAGTTCAGGTGAAGTTCGTTGCTTTGGAACGCCGCGCCGTGGGGATGCCGATTTTAACGAGGTGCGCAGGCGCGTGGGGCTTTTGTTTCAGGATTCCGATGATCAACTCTTTTGCCCGACCGTGGGAGAGGACATCGCGTTTGGCCCGTTGAATTTGGGTGTAAGTGAGCGGGAAGCATCGGCACGGGTACGCGCTTCGCTCGATGCCGTTGGACTCGCGGGTTACGAGGAACGCATCACGTACAAGCTTAGCGGCGGCGAAAAGCGATTGGTCGCCATCGCGACCGTCCTGGCAATGGAACCGGATGTGTTGCTGCTGGACGAGCCGTTAACGGGACTCGACGAAGCCCATGAACAGCGCGTCACGGAAGTTCTGAAATCGCTTTCACAGACCATGCTGGTTGTCTCGCATGATCGAGCGTTCTTGTCCCAAGTTACTTCGCGTCAAATTAAACTTGCGAATGGCGCCCTGAGTGAAAACTGACTATACCAACGCGCGATAACTCTTGCGCGCGGCCTGCGGTCCTTCCGCCTTCAGTTCATCCATATGCTTCACGACCTTCGCTACCGCGGTAGCGATGTTGTCCATGTCTTTTGTCGTTCCCAACAAGACATGATGATGGACGGCAACACCAATCTTCCGGTGCGCGGCTTCCGCAACGGGGAGCTTTACGCGCGAAGGGTCGATCTTTTTCCAGTACTCTGCCGTCAGATGGTGGCGCTTTTTGGTGTGCGGCTTGTATAGACTGCACGCATTTAGCGGTTCATACGGCGGATTGAAACCCGAGAACAGTTCGGCATTCAGTGCCGCCGCGAAATGGGTGTTGGTAATCCCGGGCTTCGCGGCCAAGACATCCCAATCCAGCCGAAACGTGAAGTTAAAATAGCTCGCCTGCGTTATGTCTTTACGGCGGCGCATGGGCAAAATGCCGGGGATCTGCGCAAGCAACCCATTCAGGTACTGCGCATTTTCATCTCGTTTTTTTACCTGCTCATCCAGGCGCGTAAGGCCTCCAAGCAGGATACCCGCCTGCCATTCCGTAAGTCTGAAGTTGCCCGACTGAATCGCATTCGTCATATCTTCTTTGTATCCGCGGCCACAATTGCGCAGCGAATAGAGGCGCTCGAATAACTTCCGATCCTGGCACATGTTGAATCCGCCTTCACCGGACGAAAGCACCTTGCTTTCCTGAAAGCTGAAGCTCGATATGTCGCCGAGAGTTCCCACGCCCCTGCCTTTCCAGAACGCTCCGTGCTGGTGTGCGCAGTCTTCGATGAGGTAAAGACCCTTGTCGCGGCACAACTTCGCGAGCTTGGTCATATCAGTCATGCACCCATACAGGTGCACCACAATGACTGCGCGCGTCTTGCTCGTGATCGCCGCTTCGACCTTGGCAAGGTCGAGGCACCACGTGTCCGGTTCGACGTCAACCAGCACTGGAACGGCGTTGACATCCAGCACGGCCGCGGCAGTAGCCTGCCACGTCATGCCCGGAACAATAACCTCGTCGAAAGCGCCGATGTCCAAGGCCTCGAGGGCAATTTGAATGCCCACGGTGCCGTTCGCGCAGCAGATTCCAAACTTGGACCGGTGGTAGGCGGCAAACTCCTTCGCGAACTGCCACTCATAGGGGCCATCGTATGACCAGCGATTGGAGTTCGTTATGACGTTCAATAGGGCGACGTCGCCTGCATCGTGCATTGGCCACTGGGGCCACTTGGCCTTGGCAGAGCGGACCGGTTTACCCCCCGTAAGTGCGAGCTTCCCCATGCGTCGTATCTCCTTCGCGCAGAACCATGTGCAATGCGGGTGGCATACCCGCAGATCCGGAAATAGTATCATGCGGCAGGATGGGGCACAAAGTGCAGCGGAGACCGGTAAACGAGCCCGGGAATCGGCGCACGATACACCGCCGGACCGTGTTCGGCAGTGTATTCGTTACCCATTGGCAGCTCGCCGCCGATTTTTAGATGCCATCTGTGATACCCTGCCCGGCTGGAAGCCATGGACCGTGCTTCCAAGTTCAAAGGGTTGTACAAAATAGCTGGGTGCCCCGCAGGCACCCCAAGAGGGAAATAACGTGATCGCGGGCTCGCCGCGAATACTCATCATACGGTTAAGCGCCATTGGCGACGTCGTACGCACCGTACCTGCAATGCAGGCGCTCCGCGACGCGTTTCCACAAGCGCATATCGACTGGATAGTCGAGCGCAAATCCGCCGACATCATCTCCGGGCATCCCGCGCTCGACGGCCTCATCGTGTTTGAGAGACCTGAAGGCAAGTGGGAAAGTTCCCGGCAGTTCGCGGGGTTGTGTCGCGATATTCGCAACAAGCGCTACGACATTGCTGTGGATTTCCACGGTATCTTGAAAACCGGCGTTATCACCGCTGCCACTCGCGCAAAGAAGCGCTACGGATTTGCGCGGCCACGCAGCCAGGAAGGCAGCACGCTTTCCTACACCGAACGCGTCGCCGTGCCACAGAACAAGCTCAATCGAGCCGAAGAGAATCTTCGCCTATGCCAGGCCGTCGCGCCTAACGCGCGCTGGCAGGCCCCGCTCATTTATGTCCCAGTCGAAGTGCAGGACAGCGTGGACGATTTCTTCGAAGAGGCTTTTGACAGCGACAAAATAGTGGTAGCGCTGCACGCGCCAGTGGACCGGCCCGAGAAACAATGGCCACTCAAGAATTTCGCCGAACTTTCCGACCTTTTGCTGGCAGATGGGCGTTTCGAAGTGATGCTCACGTGGGGGCCCGACCAGTTTTCCACAGTCGAGGAAATCCTATCGCTCACGCGCCGCAATCCGACAGTCGCCCCCGAAACACCCGACCTCAAATTTTACGCGGGCCTCGCCGCGCGTTGCGGGCTCTACGTGGGAGGAGACACCGGCCCCATGCATATTGCGTCTGCGATGGGCACCCCGGTCGTTGCGATTTTCGGCGGCACCGATCCCGCGCAACACGCGCCCTATCAATTGCCCCATGTATTCCTTTACGCCGGCGTGCCCGGCGGCAGTGCGGCACAAGGCCTTGCAGCCGCGCAGGCGCGACTCGAATCCATCACCCCCGACGCCGCATACGAAGCGAGTGTGCAGCTATTGTTCGGCGCTCCTCATTAGCGCAGGCACGCTAGGCCCCGGTTTTCAAACCCCCGCTGATGTTTGCAACAATTCTTCTTCAAATGCTACAGTATCCGATGCACTCGACGGAGAGATGACCGAGTGGCTGAAGGTGGCGGCCTGCTAAGCCGTTGTACGAGGTTAATCCTTGTACCCCGGGTTCGAATCCCGGTCTCTCCGCCATTTTTTTCTCTTCGCCGACGCAACACACCTTGCTACCGCGCACCTTCACTTCCTATACTTCTTCACACGAGCATCAAGTCTTACGGGAGTACTCTGCATGGCAACGACAAAACGGATCCCCCTGCGAAGCGAGGTCAGGAAGGAAGACACCTGGAACTTGGAAGTTCTCTTCAAGAACGATGCGGCATGGCACGCAGCGTACAAGAAACTTGAGAGAATGATCGCGGGATTCGAGAAGTTTCGCGGAAAACTGGGCAATTCGGCCAAGACACTCCGTGCCTGTTACGATTTCGAAACGGAGTTCGAGAAGCTGTCCGAGCAGATTGGCACTTACGCTCACCTGAAGGCCTCCGAAGATGTCGGCAACAGCACGTATCAGGGAATGGTCGCGCAGTACACCTGGCTGGCAACGCGCGCCGGCGAAGCCGCGAGTTACATCGCGCCTGAGATTCAGGCCATCCCAGAGAAGAAAATAAAGGCGTATCTAAAGGATCCCATACTCAAAGATTTCCGCTTCTCCCTGGAAAAACTGCTTCGGTATCGTCCACATATCCTCTCGGAAAAGGAAGAGCGATTGCTCGCCATGCAGGGCGAAGTCGCGGGCACTGCGAGCAAAGTGTTCGGCCAGCTCAACGATGCCGACATGAAGTTTGGAACAATCAACGATGAACGGGGACGCAAAGTCGAGCTCACACACGGGTCGTTTCGCAGCCTTCTGGAATCCCCCAAACGTGCCGTGCGCAAGGAAGCCTTCCATCAGTTCTACAAAAGCTATGCTGACCACGCGAATACCATCGCGGCAACCCTGAGCAGCTCCGTTCTTCAGGACGTCTACTACTCCCGTGCGCGGAACTATCCCTCGGCGCGCGAAGGATCGCTGTTTCATGACAATGTACCTGTCGCTGTATACGATAGCCTTATCAAGGCAGTCCACGATAATTTGAAGACGGTGTATCGTTATTTGGACGTGCGCAAGAAGGCGTTGAAGCTCAAAGAGATTCATGTCTACGACACGTATGTCCCCATCGTCGAGCAGGGACGGGTGAACATTCCCTGGGATAAAGCTGTAAAAACGATCTGCGAAGCGCTTGAGCCACTTGGCGGTGAGTATGTGCGCACGCTGGAGCGTGGACTCAACGGCGGGCGCTGGGCCGACCGCTACGAGAACAAGGGCAAGCGAAGCGGAGCATTCTCTTCAGGTGGCTACGTTGGGCCACCCTACATGCTTATGAATTACCGTAGCGATGTGATCGACAGCATGTTCACGCTCGCGCACGAAGCGGGCCATTCCATGCACACCTATTTCAGCGCGAAGCATCAGCCATTCCAATACTATGGTTACACCATCTTCGTCGCTGAGGTCGCATCGACCTTTAATGAGCAATTGCTCAACAAGCATCTGCTCGATAACGCGAAAGACAGGAAAACGCGCGCGTTTCTCATTAACAAGGAAATCGACGAGATACGCGGCACGCTTGTGCGCCAGACCATGTTCGCGGAGTACGAAAAGGTTCTTCATGCCATTGCCGAATCAGGCGAGCCATTGACACTCGAGCGAATCCGCGCGGAGTACGGCGCATTGCTGAAGCGATACTTTGGTCCTCGGTTTGTCATTGACGAGGAACTATCGCTGGAGGGCCTGCGCATCCCGCATTTTTATCATGCCTTTTACGTCTACAAATATGCCACCGGCATTTCCGCGGCAATTGCGCTGTCGCAGCGTGTACTCAACGGCGGCGCGAAAGAACGCGATCAGTATTTGAGTTTTCTGAAGAGCGGCGGATCGAAGTATCCACTCGACGTGTTGCGCGATGCGGGCGTAGATATGGAACGTCCCGAACCGGTTGCAACGGCAATGAAGCGATTCAGCAAACTCGTGGACGAACTCGAAGAGCTGGTCTAGTCCGTGATTTTTGATGCGCACCTTGATCTGAGCATGAATGCGCTTGAGTGGAACCGCGACTATCAGCGTTCACTCGACGAAATTCGCGCGCGAGAAGCGGGGATGACCGACAAGCCCGACCGCGGGAATGGTGTCGTTTGTTTCCCGGAAATGCGACGCGGCGGCGTGCGGATGTGTGCCGCGACGATGATTGCGCGCTACGTAAAGCCATCCAATCCCCGGCCAGGCTGGAATAGTCCCGATCAGGCATGGGCTCAAACGCAGGGTCAGCTTGCTTGGTATCGCGCAATGGAAGAGGCGGGCGAACTCGCGCCGCTTACCAACCGCGCGCAGGTCGACGCACACC